>NZ_JAYGIF010000024.1:0-30858 GCF_034931345.1 Pseudanabaena sp. CCNP1317
AGTAGTTGTTTGACAATCTTAGGGAAGTTAGATAACATTGTTAACATTATTTTTTGTTTTGACGCTTCTAATTTATCAAATTAGAAGCGTGTTTTTCTAGCTTTTTTCTATCATTCAACACTTCTGCATGAGATCAAACAATCGGTTGTTAGGTTGAGTCTTAACAAATGTATTAAAGACATAATAAAGTTAAGTGAGAAATAATGGCTAATATTTCAGTCAATGCAAGTAGTAATGTTTTTTCTAAAACTCTAACTACCAAGGTTCCAGTAACTTTAATGAACAATATCAAAAAAATCTTTCTTTTTGCTGTTGCTTTATCACTAGTTTTGATGATGCAGGTTAGCTTTTTTAATGAAAATGCGATCGCCTCTCCCTTAGCTAGTATTGGGAGCCAAGTTGATAAATTGAGCGACACCTCTAAAACCCTTGCCAAGGATACAGGAAATCGGGCTAAGGACTTAGCCAACAATTTGAAAACAGGTACTAAGGAAAATGTTGATAAAGCTAAGGATATGGCTAAAAATGGTAAAGGCAGGATTGCTGACGGTGTAGACAAAACCAAGGAGATGGCAGGCGATCGCGCCAATGAAGCCCAAGAAAATACCCAAGCTCTATCAGATAAAGCTAGTAACAAGGTTGAAGAAGCGATTGATTCTGTCAAAAACTTCTTGGGTCAGTAATACCAAAAAAGATAGGTAACTTGAAAATCAACCTATTCTCTTCATTCACAAATTTTTGAAATGGACAAACGGAGAAAATCTAATGGAATTTATTTGGTTTATTTTGATTGGACTTATCGCCGGAGCCTTAGCTGGTCAGATAGTTCGAGGCGGTGGCTACGGTGTGCTGGGCGATATTATTGTTGGTATTGTCGGCGCATTATTAGGTGGTTTCCTCTTTAATACCTTTGGTGTCTCGACAGGTGGTGGCTTGATCGGTAGCTTGGTTGTGGCAACCATTGGCGCAGTAGTTTTACTATATGGAATTCGCCTAGTTAAAACTTCTTAGAATCTTTTAAGAATTACTGATGTTAAGTGGAACCCTCATCCCTTCTCCCGCAGGAGAAGGGGAGCAAAACCCATATTTTTCTTGTTCCCCTCTCCTGAGGGAGAGGGGCTAGGGGTGAGGATCTTAGAAACTTCCACGAAACATCAGTAATTCAAATCCAGACAAATTACTTAAACTTAAAGGACAGGCAAAATGACTAATAGAAATGTAAATAGAGATGTAAATAGAGATGTAAATAGAGATGTAAATAGAGATGTAAATAGAGATGTAAATAGAGATGTAAATCCTACCGATCAAAGTGATGCCAATCTCGATCCAATTACGGGAGAAGTTGGGTCGCATCCTTTGGGAACGGGTGTAGGAGCTACAGGTGCTGGCACTGTAGCCACAGTCATCGGTGGTGCTGTTGGTGGACCAGTTGGTGCTGTCGTTGGTGCTGTCATCGGATCAGTCGTTGGTGGTTTAGCGGGCAAGGATATAGCTGAGCAAGTTAATCCTACTTTTGAAGAAACCAATTGGCAGGAGACTTATACTTCTAGCACCTATATTGATTCTGATAAAACTTACGAAGATTATCAACCAGCCTATCGTACTGGCTATGAAGGATACGAGCGCTATGGGCAGAGTGGTCGCACTTATAGCGAAGTTGATACGGATTTGCGGCGTGACTATCAAGCTAATCAAACTGGAAGTTTACCTTGGGAACAGGCTAAATATGCAGTGAAAGATGCTTGGAATCAAGCCTCTAAATCATTTAACCGATAAAACCCATTTTTGAGACTGTGTAAATGCTTTGCAATCTGGAAATGAAGTTTAGTAGAGAATGAGTTCTATTACAATTTATTTCATAGTAAAGCAAGTTCATCAAGTCACTCAAGTAGTAACAGATGTTACGTGGAAGTTTCTAGACTCCTCACCCCTCACTCCTCACCCAAAAGGAGAGAGGGGCATAAGAAATTAGTCTTACTCCCCCCTCTTCCTTGATGGGAGAGCAGGGGGCGAGAAACTTCCACGTAACATCTGTAGTAAGTAGCTAGGCATGAGTAAACTTAAACCCAAATTGCTAGACCGCCTGTTGAGCAGACGACCCGACAGTATCGTGCATCACAGGTTTTAGCTTTAGTTCTTAATTATGCCTAGCTACTTAGATTGTATCTATCACTATTTATTTGGATTATTTTGGAGAGATTAACTATGATTAGCAAGAAGATGCCTTCTACCTCTCGACGTTCCCTGATCAAATGGGGGATTTATGGAATTGGTGGTATTGCAATTGGGGCTATGCCGCAAGCGATCTATGCCCAGTCAAACAGTCGTGGCAAGATGCTCAGCTTTAATGCTAATGATATTGGCATTCTCAACTTCGCTTTGTTATTAGAAGAAATTGAAGCTGCTTTTTATAAAGCCGTAGTCAGTTCGGGCAAAATTACAAATAGTCGAGAACTTGAATATATGAAGTATTTCGGCACTCAAGAGGTTTCCCATGTGAAATTTCTTCGTAGTGTTTTAGCTAACCAAGCTCTCTTTACAACAGAAGATTTAAGTTTTAATTTCTCTGGTCTCAACGATATTCTTTCTAACCGCGATCGCATTTTAGATACCGCAGTTACGCTAGAAGATCTGGGCGTACATGCCTATAATGGCGCAGGCATGAGCATGACTAATCCCACATTTTTGCTTGCGGCTGGTTCGATTGTCTCTGTAGAAGCTAGACATGCCGCTGGAGTAAGGGCGCTACTTAACAGACCAACGATAGAACCAGATGGCGATCGCTTAGTTGATGATGCCAACTTAGATGCTACCCTCAATCCTTTTAAAGGCAAGTCTTACGACGAGCTATATACGCCTAAGCAGATTGTGGCGATCGTGAGTTCACTAAATATACTCACCAATCCCATTGGCGGCGCTCTCATTAGCTAAAGCCGATACACCACACTTGCGAATACACTCATGCAAAAGGATACAGCTAAGATGACCATCTACTCCTCTACTTTGAGAACGAAGCTTAAGAGCGTGTTTGAGAAGTCTTTTATTTAGCGTAAATGGTAACTACTCAGGATTCAGACTGGCTTTTTGATACACACTGGGATAAAGCACAGAAGGCTATAAACTAGTAGACTGCCAAAGGAAATTTGCGGGGTTATCGAAACGAGCAAAGCTCGTTTCGATAACCCCCAACTAGTCAAAGTTCTAGTGGCGGACTACTAGCCTTTGGGCGTGCTTAACTATGGTTTCCATATCGTTATTTAAATTAGTACTACGCCCTTTTTTTCACATCTCTCGTCTTTTCGCAACCCCTTTTTAGGATGGTGCAAGATCTCAGATAAGGATCTCAGTCAAACCCTTTAACTAACTTCACCTATCTACCTAGTTGAGTGTAAATCTTTGAGAATCGTGACAATTTTCTCTGGCTCTAGCCTTTGGGTATAGTCAGTATCTACAAAAGCGTAGACGATCGCTCCATCAGTATTGATAATATAGGTCGCAGGAATCGGCAACTCAAAACTCTGATCGCCATTGCTTGCAGGTAAATCAACTCCAAACTTGGCATAGATCGGGCGAAGATTTTCAGGCACTGTAAACACTAATCCAAATTCCCTTGCTACATAATTACCAACATCGCTTAGAACCTCAAAGGAGAGTTTAGCTTTCTCTACCGTTGACAGAGAATTGTCGGGAGTTTGGGGAGAAATAGCAACTAGAATCGCTCCCTGTGCTTGAATTTCAGGTAAAGCTTGCTGCAAAGCCCGTAACTCTAAATTGCAATAGGGACACCAGCCGCCACGATAGAAAGAAATTACGACAGATCCATGTTTGAGAAGATTTTGAATACTTACAGGTTCACCAATTACATTGGGTAAATTCACATCGGGAATATTGTCACCAATTCGCAAACTATGATTGACAATTCCCGAACTTGCCAGTTCTCCTGCTGCTTGTTGCATGATTGCTTTGATTTCTGGAGGAACCTGCAATTGTGTTTGTGCAGAAAAGCTGGCTAAATCTTCGGTTAGGCTCATAATATACTCTCCTTTAATTTTTTAAGTTTTTTAATCTAATGTTTAGGTAGCGCATAAGCATAGGATGAGCGCCGCTCGTCCTATCCAAAAATTCTGCATATTTTGAAAGACTGGGATTTTCAATTGATCTGTATTAAATACCTGTTGGCTTTCTGAGTAATAAACAACTGGGCAATCACTACTTTTGCAAAAGTGATAGATAGATTCAGCATTGATTTGCTCCAAAGCTGTGGGAATAAGTAAACTCTTAAGAGTGACTAATCCAGCTAATTTACCTTGCTTGCCATTGTGAGGGCAAATTAGGACAGATTTTTTAACAGGAAATTTATCATTAGATGGAGTGCAGCAATCATACATAAATAACCTCTATCCAAGTAAGTTATAGAGGCTTCTGAATTATCTCAGCATAAAACCTTTTGGGCTTAAGTCCTGCAATTTTCTCAATTAGGCGATCGCCTTTGAATAGAACCACTGTTGGCGCAGAGCGAACACCTAACTTAATTGCCAAGTCTGGCTCTTCAGTCATATCAATATCAGCTAGATAGAATTTGCCTTCTTGTTCAGCAGCAAGTTGATGGAGCAGAGGTTCTAAGGTTTCGCAAGCACTGCAATTTTGCATAACAAGATCGGTATCGCGATCAGGTTTCTGAAGGTGTTTCATAAAGGGTTCCTGAGATGGGAGATGAAAAGCATTCCATTTATCTAGTTTTTTTTTAGGACAAATGGAATGCTTTTGTATTTATTTTGTCAGAGCAGCATCTAATACTTTGGAGTAAGCTGTTTTGTCTGGATTATTGCGTTATTGCGCCAAGATTTTGCCCGTGGCAGGATCGACAATTGTGAGCGATCCTGTTTGGGTTTTATTCTCGGCAAGAAATTTGCTCAGTCCTAGCTCTTGAGCAATAGCTTCCACCGCCGCCGTGGTGAATTTGTCCGATACATCAAGTACAACAAATTCCACTTTGCCTTCGTATTCTTTTTTAGATCGGAGACGGTTGGGGCGATGTTTTTGCAAGCAGGACACCAACTAGCATAAATATCAACAACTACAGGCTTGCCTTGCAACTTTTTGGCGAGCGGTCCACCGACATTAGCGGATTGGGCCTAGGCGGCTTCACCTGCGATCGCTTCGGATAGAGATTGTTGCAGAGATGCTGGCTTTACCAAGGCGATCACTGTGCCAACACTTAAAGGCGATCGCGGTCAAAGTTGTCAAATACTTAACTTTCATAGAGATTTCTCAGGTGAAATATGAGACTGATTTCAAGACTGAGTCTATTAAAGATGAGAAAAATGAGTCTCAGATGAGGGGTAGATGGATATTAAATAAAGCTTGCATTCTTGCAAAACTTTTCTTGCGATTCGCTTGATCGGTAATTGCTGTAGGAAAGTGAATCTCCTACATTGTGAAGTTTATCTGATTGAGAATTATTTATTTATTACTCATGTCAGCTTCATCTTGGATGGATATCTTATAGATGTATGCATTCCTCTCACACCTAATTTTTACAGTGAAATTTTTAAAATTACTGCAAAGCAGTAATTTTAAAAATTTCACTGATTTTTATTTTAGAAGGATGAATTCACTAACTAAATATATAAAACCATGAAGTATTCCAAAAAAATAGTATTTATCGGCGGAGCCAGCCTAATAATTTTGATGACAACTTTAGCCGTTCAAGCCATTGGACAAGACAACTTAAAACTGAAGATGTTTGCTTTGACACAACATTTTCACGATCAAAATAAAGAGCTAGGCGATTTGCGATCGCAGAATGTTGATCCAGATAAAAATACAAGGATTGATCTGACCCAACTACTAAATGGCGGGCCGCCTAAAGATGGAATTCCCAGCATTGACAAACCAGTTTTTGATAATGCTCAAACGACCTCTTTTAAAAGTGATGAGCAGGTAATTGGTGTAGTGATTAATGGAGAAGCAAAAGCCTATCCATTGGGAATTTTAAATTGGCATGAAATCGTTAATGATCGTCTTGGCGATCGTAATATTACAGTTTCCTATTGTCCTCTCTGTGATACAGGAATAGCTTTTGAGCGTGGTAATAGTACCTATGGGGTTTCAGGAAAGCTCTATCAAAGCTGTTTAGTTATGTACGATCGCGCTGATGATACTCTCTATGCACAACCTTGGGCAATAGGCGTAGTGGGTTCTCAAGTAAACCGACCTTTAAAACGTTTGCCAATTGTCAAAACTAACCTTGGCAATTGGCTCAAAAAATATCCCAATAGCCAAGTTCTATCTACCGAAACAGGTCATAGCCGAGACTACTTCCGTTATCCCTATGGTGAATACTTAACCAGTAAAGATCTTGTGTTTCCTGTTCGTAATCAAGACAAACTCGCTCATCATCCCAAAGCGATCGTTAGCTATGTATGGGAACCCGATCAGAAAACGCCAAACAATCTCTTCTCAGGAGTCAGTCATCAATTTATCCATGAGGAAGTAAAACGTGTTAGCAACCAGACCATCAACTTCAATGGTCGTCAAATTCGCGCCCGATGGGAACAACAATTAGAAACAGTAATTATTGAAGAAAGTGATGGTTCTACAGTTCCCAGCACTACCGCTTTTGCCTTTGTATATCCAGCCTTTTTTAGGTAATTGCTAAATGGCATAGAATGCCATTTAGCAATACTTTATGATCTTTAAATAAACAGGAAATATAATAAAATGAGTCAATTTGGCTATTCTTCCAAACATCTCCAATGGTTATCGAATGCTGCCAAGTATCTATCTATTGACAAGACTATTAATAGAGCAAATAGTGATCATGCTCAACAATCTAGCGATCGCCACATCACCAAACCTAATGAGCTTGAAGAACTACTTTTACAGGTTCTAGAAATTGTCGGATTAGCTTGTTGGATTGAGATTGAGACCCTAAATCCCAATTATATTTATTATTTTGGTCCTTTTGTGAATCTTGAGCAGGCTAAAGATTCACAAGCTATCTATATCGAAGATTTGACTCAAGAAAATGCTATTTGTCAGCGAATTGAAATTAAGTTCTGTCGTCCCAAATCTCTAACTGTGGAATTACCAGAGCCAACATCTAAGACTTTATGAGACTTTTTTATACCCCAGCCTCTCCGTATGCCAGAATTGTCAGAATCATAATTTTGGAACTGGGACTAAATGCTCGCGTTCAGCTAGAAATTGTCTCTTTGTGCGATCGCCATATAGCAATCCTAAATAGGTTGTGAGAGAGCGCCCCTTCGGGGCGCTCTCTCACAACACTCAAAATCTTACAACTCATTTAGGAGCGCCATAGTGAGTTATTAAAATATAACCCTATTGGCAAAGTACCCACTCTAGAGACAGATGATCAATTTATCTTAGTCGAAACAGAATTAATTGGTAGATATCTGAATCAACTTAACCCTGATATCGCTCTATTCCCTGAGCCTAATGATCTTTTCGCTCAACATTTATATGGGATGACCACATCTTTTCTAGAAGGAGTCTGTACTTGGGCAAGAGAATATTTACGTCCATGTCATGAACAATCATTAGCAATTATCGACCTAGAGCAATTAAGAGCATCTCGATGTTTAGATTATTTTGAAAAAATCGCTCATAAATTAGGACAAAATCTTTCTCTAACTCATGTCATCCTTGCTGTAGCTCTGAGTATGGAAAAGCAAACTAACTGGCTATGGCAGCCCAATTATCCGCAATTAGCAATATGGTATCAACAATTTTGTCAGCGCCCATCTATGAGAATATAAACCCCAAAACCTGTGCCACGCTTTGCGTGGCACAGGTTTTATTTTTTCCGATTAAGTAGTTTACTATACCGACAACTATATGTTTTATATGATATTAAGCCACCCCTCATATAGGACTCATCTAAGGAGTAGAGAATATATTCATCAACAAATTAGCGGTCTGGAAAGTTTCTTCTGAAGTACTTTAAGCCTTAACTCTCCACAAGCTAATACAAAATATATGGAGACTCGTAATATGTTTAACCGAAATAATGAAAATGCAAAACTATCTTTCCTCTCGCTTCTCGCTTCAAGCGCCTTGGTTTTAGGTGGTATTGCATTTGTTGCGCCAGCCAATGCTGTGCAATTCAGCAATGGCGAAACCGCTTTCAATAGTCCGCCAACCCTGATTGATAGTGATACTGACTCTTTAACCTTAGATAGAGCAACAACTTATTACTTCACAGTCAAGGTTCCTGAAAATGCTGGAAAACCTCTGAAGAGCTTACAAATCAAACAGACTAGTAATATAGATCCAGTTGAGTTTGTTGCCAATGAAAGTCGAGCCTATTTTGGTAACGGATTATCTGGAGCAGCAACAATTGCTTTGGCTAGTGTCGGCGGAGAATCTCCTGCCCGTGGTAATGCATCAGTGGTTTTTGCAGAACCGATCGCTCCTGGGAAAACGGTAACGATCGCTATACGCGCAAAGAACAATCTTTCTAATGGAGGCAGTGGTGTGTATCTATTTGGTGTGACCGCATTTCCAGAAGGTCAAACCAGTCGTGGACAATTTCTGGGCTTTGGACGTTTACATTTTTATAATCAGTAACATTCAGCTACACCCAAAAAAGCATAAAAAATGCGGCGGAGCCGCATTTTTTATGCTTTTTTGGCTATTTTTTAGCCTTTTCTTCCTGAGATATAAGCATTAGTTAAAGAATGTTGAGGGGACTCGAAAATCTGCGCGGTTGTACCTGACTCGATTAATCTGCCAATTTGATCTTGTACCCAGAAAACTGCAACTTGATCGGCGATACGCCGCGCTTGGGAAAGATTGTGCGTAACCACGATTAAAGTATATTGATTGCGTAAATGTAGCATTAAATCTTCGATAACTTCGCTAGAGATGGGATCGAGAGCGCTACATGGTTCATCCATTAATAATATTTCTGGTTGCAGGGCGATCGCACGGGCTAGACAGAGGCGCTGCTGTTGCCCACCAGAAAGAGACAGTGCAGAGCTTTGGAGCCGATCTTTTACTTCCTGCCAGAGTCCCACCTGTTGCAGACTAGATTCGATAATCTCATCAATTTGTTGGCGCTGCTTGATGCCATGCTCACGCAAAGGGAATTCCAGATTTTTGATAATCGATAATGGAAAAGGATTCGGCTTCTGAAACAACATCCCCACGCGGCGGCGCAAATTGACGACATTAATCCTGTGGATATCTTCACCATCAAGAAGAACTTCTCCTGAGAGTTGATATTTTGGCGTAAGTTCAATCAGTCGATTGAGGCAATTAAGAAAGCTCGTCTTACCACAGCCCGATGGTCCGATTAGAGCCGTAATGCTATTCGGGAGAATCGCTAAGTTAATATTCTCAAAGGCTGGCTTTTTGCCATAGCATAAGGATAAATTTTGTGTTTGCAATATTGGAGAAATAGAATTAGTTGACATAGGATTTAAATAGTAATATTGAGTGAAAGAGAAAGCGCTTCGCGCTTTCTCTTCTAAAAATCATGGCGAAACCATGCACCAAGCCATGAAACAACCCCGTTGATTGTCACTAGGCTGATCACTAAAACTAAGGCTGTCGCATAGGCTTTGGGTTCACCTCCTGAGATATTCATGGCAAGGTCATAAATATGCACTGACAGCGATCGCCCCGAATCTAGTAAAGAAGTTGGCATCCGATCCACATAACCACTCGTAAAAATTAAGGCGGCTGTTTCGGCGATCGCCCTGCCCAAGCCTAGTAAAATCCCCACCACGATCGCAGGCATTGCCGCAGGTAACAGCAATGTCCATAAAACCGATGGGCGCGACAGCCCCAGAGCCGCCGCCGAGCGCCGATAATCCTCTGGCACTGACCTTAATCCCTCTTGAGTGGAACGAATTAAAATCGGTAAGACCATACAGGCTAAAGTTAGCCCACCTGACAAAATGGAGAATCCTAAACCAAGAGTCTTGCTAAAAAAGGCATTGCCAAATAGTCCAAAGGCGATCGATGGCACACCTGCTAATACATCTAAACTTAGACGGACTAAGCGCCCCCAAAGGTTTTCCCAAGAATTTGATTGTGGACTAAACTCAGCTAACATAATCGCTGTGCCAATTCCCAACGGTAGAGAAACTCCCAAACATACAAGCACAATCAAAGACGTTGATACTAGAATTGGCGCAAGCCCGCCGTCACGTCCTGCATTGCGCGGCGCAGTGGTTAAAAATTGCCAATTAATTTGTCCAATGCCATGCTGCACAACATCGCTGAGCAACCAAAATAGGGGGGCAATTACTAAGATTGCCATTAACCAGATAGAGACTGCGATCGAGCGATCGCGATGTTCATTATTCATTACTGAGCGCTTTGCTCCTGATTAATTACTTCAGCGATCGCCACGAGTAGCATAATTAAACTCATTAGCACCACACCACTAACAAACAAAGCGGAGCGGTGGTCATCTATGGCATATGCCATTTCCAGAGCAATATTTGCAGTTAGAGTTCGCACTGGCGCAAATATGCTGTCAGGAACCTGTACCACATTGCCACTAACCATCAATACCGCCATTGTCTCGCCGATCGCCCGACCTGTTTCTAGAATGACACCCGCAATCAAGCCCGACTTTGCCGCAGGAAAAACCACATTCCGAATCATCGCCCAACGTCCAACGCCCAACGCTGCGGCTCCACGCAGATAAGCATCTGGCACATTTGCAAAACTCGCCTCCGCAACTAGAGTGATCGTCGGTAAAATCATCAAAGTCAAAATCAAAATTCCTGCTAATAAACTTGCCCCAGGAGGACGGATTTTGCCAATCAAAGGCACAATTACCACCAATCCCCAAAAGCCATAAACTACCGATGGAATTCCTGCCAACAGTTCAATAAGGCGGCGATAAATTAGCGCGATCATTGGCGGCGCATAATATTGCATAAACACCGCCGCGCAAATTCCCAAAGGTGTTGCCAAACATACCGATCCCGCCATCACCAAGATCGTTCCCCATAGCATCGGTACAAGATTAAATTCTTGACTAGCAGGATGCCAAGAAGCATCGTTCCAAAAGCGTGGCAGTCCGATTTTGGTGAGTAAAGGTAAAGCTTCCCAAATTAGAAAACCCACAATTAACAACACAATCATGCCTGAGATTGCCGCGAGAATCCGCAAAACCCAAGACAAGATTGATTCATTGATGGAGCTATTAGTTGGTTTGTTAATTGATTTATTATTGAATGGGGACAAAATATTGGGCTTTAACAAGGTCGTTTACCTCTGGAGAACGCGCAAAATCGATAAAGTCTTTTTGAAGTCCTGTGGGAGTTGCTTTGGTGACAAGATTGAGAGGGCGAGAGATGGGGAATGTTTTATTAGCAACATTGACGATCGCTGCTTCTACACCATTCATCGGTAATAACTTAATTGCTACGCCATTATTGGCACTATATTCTGCCGAACCAATGGATACATAACCGATCGCATTAGGATTACCTGCGATAGTTTTAATCCCCTGTTCGTTATCACCAATCACTACATCTGCTTTGATTTCCGTGGTTTTCAATTTAAAAAATTGGGCAAAGAGTTCCAACGTAGAGCGCCCTTCAGCTTTATTGACAACTGTAATCGGCGCATCTTTGCCACCCACTTGCTTCCAGTTATCCACCTTCTTGGTATAGATATCAACAATCTGGCGATCGCTAAGACTGGCGATTGAATTCTCTTTATGCACAATTACTGATATTCCATCTCTCGCAACGGTAAATGATTGCAAATCTCTTTCGCTTTCCTTAAGATCTCGCGATACCATGCCAATATCCGCAACTCCCTGACGCGCATCAGCAATACCTCGTGAAGAACCGCCTGACTGTACATCAATCCTCACACCATTATGTTTCGATTCATAGCGCTTGCCAATTTCTGACAGTAAAGGAGCAACGGTACTCGATCCTGTTAATACGAGTTTTCCCTGTAAGGCAGGAGTAGCAGAATTAGCAGAAGATGGAGTATTGCTAGGGGAACAGGCTTGCAGCGAGAGCAGAGCGATCGCGCCAAAAGTTAGGGGAGTTAATGTTTTGAAATGTTTCACGGATAAGCCTTTTATGATTGATTTTTAGTTAGTAATTCATGTTACGCAGATAGAAAATCTGCTCTCATCCTCTCTCCCCTTCTCCCCTCTTGGGAGAAGGGGAGAGAGGATGAGGGTTCCACATAACAGGATTAAATTTCATTGGGGAAAGAGAGAACGCAGCAGCCAAGATTAATGCCGATCGCGCCATTTTCAGATTGCAGATCGGCGACAGAATGATAAAGCACGGCTTTACCGTCACGGACAGATCTCACAAAACCTGCTTCCCGCAACACCTTGAGATGGTGAGAAAGCAAACTCTGTTCTAAACCAAGCGCTGCATTGATTTCACCAACGTGCCTTGGCTGTTCTCTCAGTAACTCTAAAACTGATAAGCGCGTGGCATCAGCTAAAACCTTGAGCTTTTCAGCACAAAAATTTGGGGCTGGTTTTGTCGAACTTAATCTGGATCTTGGGGACGCATTCATAGGTATAGCGATCGCGCGATCGGCAAAGAAGAAGATGTGTTATAGCTATAGCCACCTGTATCAGGGCAAATCAAAACCCAAATAGTGTGAAGTGGCGCGAAGCGCCACTTCACACTATTTGGGTTTTATGTCCTAACAAGACTGACTACAGCTATAATACTGGCATGAAAATTTATTCATATCAATATTAATTCATATTAAAACCATAGCTTTCATTTGATTTCAGAATATGAGGAGATCATGAATGAGAAATAAAGAGTTAGTTAAAAGATATGAGTAGCTTTCATCTCACAATTCGAGATTTGCTCCCTAATTCTTTTAATAATCACTAAATTTTGGTCGCCAATGCGATCTTTGAGACAGGAAAATACACCATCAAGTTATAACAATCCTAAAAGAACCGTGAGAATCTAAAGCTTATAAATAAAGGGTTAAACCATGCCTTTCTTACAAATGATTTAGGGATTGCTATACACCTAAGCCCGATCAACAAACAAAATACAATCTTTATCAAAAATTTATCTTAGAGTCACACGGCACTCATCAATAACCTTCAACCAAGCTCTAGACTAGAACAAACCCATATTTCAGGCTATAGCGGCTTTCATTCGAGGAAGGAAAATCTAGTGCAATCAACAGAATTAAAGCAAGCGATCGCTCAAGACTGGTTAGTTAACAATGAAAGCCAATGTATTTCCTTTGAATCTATGCAAAAAGATTTGCAAGAAGATTCATTCACAGAAAAATATCCCATCCCCTATCGACTCTATCGATTTCTCACCGATGTGGAGAATATCATCTGGCAAGAGGCAGACGATCGCTTGCGATTGCAAAAAATCTGTCCATTAGTGCGGCGCTTGCTCAATGAATCGGAATGGATTTTGACTAGTTTTGCCCTGCCCGATCGCGAAACGGGTTGGTCTGTGCAGATGATCTATGATGAGCCAGATTTTGCGCTAACGGTGCAGACAGTCGCTTGGTCGCCACAGCGTGTTTCGTCAATTCATAATCATGCAACTTGGGGAATTGTGGCGCTGATTGATGGCGAAGAGAAAAACACTTTTTGGCAGCGATCGCCTAGTGCTGAATATCCCGATCGCCTTACTAAAACAGGAGAGCATACACTTACATCTGGTGACATTCTCTGTCTGATGCCTGAGGCAATCCATCAGATCGAAGCGATCGGCGATGAACCCACGATCAGTTTCAACATTTACGGCATAACTAACTATAGCCAACGTTTTGAGTTTGATATAGAGCAGCACACCGCTAAAATTTTTTAGTCAACTCCTATGATTAAAAGCATCAAGAGATCCCCCTCAATCCCCCTTGTAAAGGGGGAAGAAGAAAATTTAATTTGTTCTCCCCCTTTAAAAAGCTACCGTGTACACACAAGTTATCAGCTATAGCATGAGTTACGAAAGATCCCCCTCAATCCCCCTTGCAAAGGGGGAAGAAGAAAATTTAATTTATTCTCCCCCCTTTCTCAAGGGGGGGCTGGGGGGGATCAACACCTAGAAGCGAAGACAGACAGAATCGTTTACGCACCATGTTTTTTAAGGGGATCTGAATAACTATTCACGAAACAAAGCCAATGTATAAATCAATTAGAAATGTGATCGCGAATATATTTAAAAAGCGAGTTTCCCCAAACTCCCTACAGTTTCGTTTAACTGTAGAATTGATCGCTATGTCTGTAATTAGCTTAACGGGGGTGTCTGTTTGGGCAGGTTGGAAAATGGAACAGACAGTGGTTAATGGTCACAAGCAAATGCTGGAATATGTGGCGATGCGTTTTCCCGATCAAGTGGAAATGTATATGGAAACAGGGGGAGTTAAAGCAGGAATAGAACGCACATCTAACAAAGTTGCCACTTCTGATTTAGCGATTCTCGTTAAGGGTGACAATGGCGAAGTTATTGCCAAATCAGCAAATAACTATGACCTATCCGCAGATTTACAAAATATTGGCTATACCGAAGTACCAACCACGCCACAGGTGATCCAAATCGGCGATCGCTATGTGGTGATGTGCGGTAATAATCTAACGGTCAATGGAAAACTTGTTGGCAAGGTCTATCTTTCCCAAGATGTTACCAACGACCAGTTACAGTTAAATAATGGTCTTTATGGATTGATCATCGTTAGTATTAGTGCAACGGTGATCTTGATTGTGGCGATCGCCCTGCGAATTCGCAAAGCCCTCTCGCCTTTGCAAGAAATGAGTCAGATGGCAAGCGTGATCTCCATTGATGATCTCAGTGATGCCAAATTGGAACTAGCAAAAGCTCCCGATGAGATTTTGGGATTGGCGCAGACTTTTAATGAAATGCTCCAGAGATTATCGAGCGCTTGGGAGCAGCAGCGTCAATTTGTCGGCAATGTATCCCATGAGTTACGCACGCCTTTGACCGTGATCTGTGGCTATTTGCAAAGCTTGCTACGTCGTGGCGACAACCTCAGCATTTATCAAAAACAAGCGATCGAAACCGCTAGCGCCGAAACCGAGCGCACGATCCAGATGCTCCAAGATTTATTAGATCTTGCCCGTGCCGATAGTGGCAATTTACATTTTCGGCAAGCTCCCGTTTTTTTAAATACCTTAGTTGCGGAAGTGGCGGCGATGAGTGCCAAGGTTAGTGATCGCTCAGTTACAGCCATTGTCCAAGATCAAGATATTGTTGCTCTGGCTGATCAAGATCGGCTGCAACAGGTTTTGATTAATTTAGTGGATAATGCCATTAAATATTCTGCCGATCCAGTGGAAATCCAAATGGAAACTAGAGAAGATCAAGCGATGATCCATGTATGCGATCGCGGCATTGGCATTGCCCTTGTCCACCAACATCGGGTATTTGAGCGTTTTTATCGCAGTGACGATCCTTCCACTCGTTCTCGTGACGGCACGGGACTGGGCTTAGCGATCGCCAAGAGCTTAGTGGAAGGCATGAATGGCAAAATCAGCCTCATGTCCAAACCAAATGAGGGTAGTATTTTTACAATCAGTTTACCCCTATGGAATCCGCAACGATGAATAATCGCATTCTACTGATTGAAGATGACCCCAAGTTATCGAAATTTATCGAAATGGAACTTGGCTTAGAAGGTTATCAAATAACTGTGGCGACGACTGGCTTAGATGGTTTGCAACTAGCCCGTGATACGCAGCCCGATCTGGTAATTTTAGATTGGATGTTACCCGAAATATCAGGATTAGATATCTGCACAAGGCTACGCAAAACGGGGGGACAAGTGCCGATCATTATGCTGACGGCTAAGGATGAAATCAGCGATCGCGTCACTGGCTTAAACGCAGGAGCCGATGACTATCTCACTAAGCCCTTTAGCATTGAGGAGCTACTTGCCAGAATCAATGCAAGAATGCGGCGGATGTATCCCGAAGCGAACGATAATTTGCAGTTTGAAGATATTACTTTAAGCCACACTTCCCGCGAAGTCCGTCGGTCAGGGCAGAGGGTCGATCTGACTGCCAAAGAGTTTGATTTACTAGAATTTATGCTGCGCCATCCCCAGCAGGTTTTAACCCGTGACCAGATCCTCGAATCGGTGTGGGGCTATGACTTCATGGGCGAGTCGAATATTATTGAAGTCTACATTCGGGCTTTACGCATCAAGTTAGAAGTGCATAATCCGAAACGGCTACTGCATACAGTGCGCGGCGTGGGTTATGTTCTACGCAGTCAAGGGTAACCTCGTCAGGGTGTAGCACTTCTTTCACTGCCCCTGACGAGATATTCATTTCAAAAAATTTATTTCTCCCTCATAAAACTACTCTTTTAACAGGTTACATTTAAATTAGGTCGATACAACTTGAGAGTTTGACATATCCCATGGCGAGATCTCGATTAACTAAATATCGATTTTGGTTAAGAATAATTCTTAATGCGATCGCGATCGCCTTGTTAGTGATGATATTTCACTACCTGAATATCAATGGGTTACTGCAAAGTATCATTACTTGGATCAAAGATCAGGGAGTAATTGGCATCGTTGCCTTCATTATTGTTTATAATCTTGCCACAGTTTTATTTATTCCTGGCTCGTTCCTAACCCTAGGGGGGGGCGCTCTCTATGGTGTGTTTTTTGGTTCAATCTATGTGTTTATTGCCGCAACCTTAGGCGCAACCTTTGCCTTTTTAATTGGACGATATTGTGCTAGAGGCTATGTCAGTCAAAAAATTCGGAATAATATGACCTTCAGAGCGATCGATGCAGCCATCTGTAAAGAAGGATTCAAAATCGTTTTGCTAACTCGTCTTTCACCCATCTTTCCATTTAATATGCTTAATTATGCTTTTGGAATTACCCGTGTCGCCTTAAAAGACTATATTTTAGGCTCAATCGGCATGATTCCCAGCACGATTATGTATGTCTATCTTGGTTCTTTGGCTATGGATGTTAACCTGATTAACTCTCAACTAGACAGTAGTCCACAAACGCAAATCATTCAATGGAGTCTGCGCTTAGTTGGACTACTTGCCACCATATTTGTGAGCATTTATATTGCCCGAATTGCTAAGCGATCGCTCCAGCAAATCACCAAAGACTAAGACAGGCTTCCTTTTTATTCAAATATTTATTCAAATATTTATTCAAATATTTATTCAAATATTTATTCAAATATTTAGCCAAATATTTAACCAAATATCTTTAGTTCACAACCGTCCTTAAATCAAGAGACTAAAATCAATGAGTGCTTCTGACCAACATAGCTTAAATGAATATGAATCATTCATTCAACCGATGGATGAATATAATCAAGCTCTTCTCGCGGATGTGCATCCACGCGATTGGGTCAATCCTGATCCTGCGAGGTGCTATGACTTAGTAGTAATT
Organism: Pseudanabaena sp. CCNP1317; assembly: GCF_034931345.1. Taxonomy (NCBI): domain Bacteria; kingdom Bacillati; phylum Cyanobacteriota; class Cyanophyceae; order Pseudanabaenales; family Pseudanabaenaceae; genus Pseudanabaena; species Pseudanabaena sp. CCNP1317. The sequence goes on from NZ_JAYGIF010000024.1 coordinate 17,395, forward strand.
GGGGCAGGTACGGCTGGACTGGTGGTCGCCGCAGGAGCCGCAGGGCTAGGTTTAGGACTAAAAGTTGCGCTGATTGAAAAGAACCTCATGGGCGGGGATTGTCTGAATGTAGGCTGTGTCCCATCTAAATGTGTAATTCGTTCAGCAAGAGTAATATCAGATATTCTCAATGGTGCTACTTTTGGTATTCATGCTAGAGATATTGACATTGACTTTGCTGCGGTCATGCAAAGAATGCGACGTATAAGGGCTAGTATCAGTCACCATGACTCAGTGAAAAGATTCCATAACCTTGGAATTGACGTGTTTTTGGGAGCAGCTACATTTGTCGATGAGAAGTCTGTGGAGGTAAATGGAGCGCGATTACAATTTAAAAAAGCGGTAATTGCTACAGGTGCGCGAGCAGCACGCCCACAGGTTGCAGGCTTAGGCGAGACAGGATATCTCACCAATGAAACTGTATTTACGCTTACCGAACGCCCCAAACGTTTGGCGGTGATTGGTGGTGGGCCAATTGGCTGTGAACTCGCTCAAGCTTTCCATCGCTTGGGTTGTGAAGTGACTTTAATTCACAAAAACAGTCATCTCCTTGATCGCGAAGATACAGATGCTGCTGAAATCGTTCAAACCAGTTTATTGAATGACGGAGTCACGCTGGTTTTAGGAGCAAAATTAGAATCCGTTGAAGCCAAAGATTATGGCAAAGTCATCAGCTATCAGCAAAATGGAGAGTCTAAGACCATATCAATTGATGAGATTTTGGTTGGAACTGGGCGATCGCCAAATGTGGAAGGATTAAATCTAGAGGTGGTGGGCGTAGATTACGACAAGCGCCGTGGGGTCGTAGTCAATGATTATCTGCAAACCACTAATCCCCACATCTATGCCGCAGGTGATATCTGCTCAAATTTCAAGTTTACGCATACTGCCGATGCCGCCGCCCGCATCGTGATCAAAAATACGCTATTCTCTCCCTTTAGCTTAGGACGTAGCAAAGTTAGTGATTTGGTGGTGCCTTGGGTGACCTTTACCGATCCTGAAATTGCCCATGTGGGAATGTATGCTAGTGAGGCTCGTGCCAAAGGACTGGAAACCGATGAGATTAAGATTCCCTTTACTGCTGTCGATCGCGCTATCTTTGATGGTGAAACGGAGGGCTTTGTGAAGATCTTGCATCAAAAAGGTAGCGATCGCATTCTTGGCGGCACGATTGTCGCCCGTCATGCTGGCGAAATGATTGGCGAAATTAGTTTAGCGATCGTCGCCAAACAGGGCTTAAATACTCTATCCAGTGTGATTCATTCCTATCCCACCCAAGCCGATGCGATCAAAAAAGCCGCCGATGCCTATCGTAAAACTCTACTTACTCCCCGCACCCAGTCATTCTTAAAGTTATTAACTAAGTTCAGTTAACCATCACAAAATCATGACCTATCTCGAAACCACTGCTAAATTTTACGCCGAAGCCGCCCAAACCCCTCAAGTTGGTCTGTGCTGTATCAGTACCCCACCCTTACAATATCCCGATCTGAAAATTCCCGAAATTATTCAACAAATGAACTATGGCTGTGGTACAACCATTCAGCCAACGGAATTAACAGGATCACCAACGGTTCTCTATATTGGGGTCGGTGGTGGTTTAGAAGCATTGCAATTTGCCTATTTCTGTCGTCGTCCATCGGCGGTGATTGCTGTCGATCCTGTCGCCGAGATGCGCGATGCGGCTACTCGCAATCTCCAACTCGCAGCAAAAGAAAATACTTGGTTTGATGCCAGCTTTGTCAAAATCCTTGACGGTGATGCGTTTAACTTGCCTGTCCCCGATGCTTCTGTGGATGTAGTTGCTCAGAATTGCCTATTTAATATCTTTGAACCTGACGATTTGCAACGCGCTCTTAAGGAAGTCTATCGTGTTCTCAAACCCAAAGGGCGATTAATCATGAGTGACCCGATCGCCACTCGCCCCATCCCTAGCCATTTGCAAGCCGATCAGCGTCTGCGAGCGATGTGTCTCTCTGGAGCGATGACCTATGCGGAATATACCCAACAGCTTGTTGATGCAGGCTTTGGACAGGTGGAAATTCGCGCCCGTCGTCCCTATCGCCTGCTTGATACGCAAACATTTCAATTAGATGCACCACTATTACTGGAGAGTTTAGATTCTGTATCTTTTAAAGTTCCCATCGCTCAAGATGGCGCTTGCATCTTTACGGGTAGAACTGCCATTTATAATGGAACTGAAGAGATTTTAGACGATCGCGCTGGGCATGTTTTGTTGCGCGGCAATCCCGTCGCTGTCTGTGATAAAACCGCCAAAAATCTTGCTAATAAGTTCCCGCAAGAAGTAATGATCACTGATTCTACTTGGCATTACAACGGTGGTGGCTGTTGTTAATTTGAAAATAGAACAGGCTTCGCTTGTTCTATTTTTTTAATGAATTTGGATAACCTACAACTAAAGCTAAAAACTATGCTGATCGACAAAATTATATCGCTGAGATTAGGGCGATCGCTAATTCATTTAGCACCAAATTTAGCTCTAGCAGCGATCGCCTTTCTTTTGATGGCGAGTCCAGCTTTAGCCCAAACAACCGCCCCCACAGCAGGGTTTAATCCCCAAGAATTACTTCGTAATGCTTTGCAATGGGTAGAAAGCCTTGGCTATGTCGGTGGAATAGCCTTTATTGGGATTTACATCATCGCCACTGTTGCCTTTTTACCAGGTTCCATTCTCACATTGGGTGCAGGCGTGGTATTTGGAGTATTCCTTGGCTCAATCTATGTATTTATCGGTGCAACGATCGGCGCGATCGCCGCTTTTCTGGTCGGACGTTATCTCGCACGTGGCTGGATCGGCAAAAAAATTGCTGGTAATCAAAAATTTAATGCGATCGACAAGGCTGTAGCCCATGAAGGATTCAAGATTGTTTTATTAACTCGCCTTTCACCAATCTTCCCTTTCAATTTGCTCAATTATGCCTTTGGGGTCACGGGAGTCTCACTCAAAGACTATGCCTTAGCCTCCGTGGGGATGTTCCCTGGTACGGTGATGTACGTTTACATTGGCTCTCTAGCAGGTGATCTCGCCAGAATTGGCGGCGAGAATCAACCCACCGATCCCATAATTCAATGGATTATTCGCATTGTCGGTTTTATTGCTACGGTAGCTGTCACCGTATATGTTACCCGCATTGCCCGTAAAGCTCTAGATGAGAAAGTAACTGAATAAGTAGCTAGGCATAAGTAAACTAAAAACCTAGAAAGTTGTCCCGCCCACTACGCGGGCGGGACAACTTCTAGCTTTAGGTTTTACTTATGCCTAGCTACTTAAATGCTCTTAGCAAGAGTTTTGATTGTGCTGCAAGCAAAATCAAAAACCACACCACCGCCAATTTATTAGCTTATCTCTCCCTCTTCTAAACAACTATGTCCCCCACCGCAACTACTTCTCTAAACCAACGTCACGCTGCTTTATCTAGTCCCCAAAATCAAATTGAACTATTAGAATCCCTTGACCTTGAACACTTGCCAGCGCAAGGTGATTTTGCCTCAACTATTAGTAAAAATGGTTGGCAACAACTAACTCCATCCAAGTTAGAAATCTTCCAAATCAATATTGGTAAACTTTGCAATATGACCTGTCGGCACTGTCATGTTGATGCGGGGCCCGATCGCCGCGAAAATATGGATCGCCAAACTATTGATGACTGCCTCAAGGCCCTCGATCAGACGGAAGCCCATACTGTCGATATTACAGGTGGCGCTCCTGAATTAAATCCCCATTTTCGCTATTTGGTTGAGCAATGTGTCGTGCGTGGTAAGCATGTAATCGATCGCTGCAATCTCACTGTGCTGCTTCTTCCTACGATGCAGGATTTACCAAAATGGCTTGCCGAACATAGAGTAGAAGTTGTTTGCTCTCTTCCCCATTTTCGTCAGCCAAATACCGATAAACAGCGAGGTGATGGCACTTTTGAGCAGTCTATAGAAGCTCTGCATCGCCTAAATGCAGTGGGTTATGGCAAAGGTGATCCGCATCTCAAACTAACTCTAGTCAGCAATCCTGCCGATGCTACCCTATCTTGCAATCAAGCGGCGTTACTAGAGCAGATGTGGAAGCAAGGTTTAAGCGAAAATCATGGAATTACCTTCGATCGCCTAATTGCGATTAACAATATGCCAATTTCTCGTCATCTGGAATGGCTAGAGCAGTCTGGTAATTTGTCAGCTTATATGGAACTGCTAGTCAATTCCTATAACCCTGACACCGTATCAGGTTTAATGTGTCGAAATACGATTTCTGTATCTTGGGATGGGAGATTATTTGATTGCGACTTCAATCAGATGTTGGATTTAGAAATTCAATTAGATAGTCAAATGGGCGATCGCCAATATTTGCATATCCGTGATTTTAATCCTCAATTATTAGCCGATCGCCAAATCATCACGGGTCGTCATTGTTTTGGGTGTACCGCAGGCAAGGGTAGTTCTTGTAGTGGTGCGATCGCTTAAGACCAAAGCAAAAAATGGCGCAGCCATTTTTTGCTTTTAAAACTCCTGCTGGACTTAGTTTTTAATTCAACGTGAGTTCGATATAGCCATTTGCGTCGTGCTTCGCACGACGCAAATGGCGAAAAATAGTAAGAATCGCTTAGCGATTCTTACTATTTTTCGCTTTTGTCGAACTGACGTTAATTCACAAAAGTGTCGTCGCACTTTTGTGAATTAAAATTTATAGCGTTTATTATTCAGGGTGAATGTACCTCGCTTGCTTGAAAAACGCTATAACTATGCAATAACTATGCAATAACAAGGTGAATTTCATGGCGATCACATTACCAAAAAAAATTATGCTTCTTGGCTCTGGAGAACTGGGTAAAGAGGTTGTTATTGCTGCCCAAAGACTGGGTAATACGGTGATTGCAGTCGATCGCTATGACAATGCTCCTGCGATGCAAGTAGCCGATAATCGAGAAGTGATTTCAATGTTAGATGGGGAGTCCCTTGAGGCTGTCGTAAAGAAACATCAGCCTGATTTAATCGTGCCAGAAGTGGAAGCAATCCGCACCGAGAAACTACTCGAACTGGAAGCTCAAGGTTATACCGTTATTCCCACTGCTGCCGCAACCAATTTCACTATGAACCGCGATCGCATTCGAGATTTGGCAAGTAGTGAATTGGGGCTACGAACTGCCAGATACGCTTATGCCAACAGCCTTGATGAACTAAAAACCGTTGCTGCCGAAATTGGTTTTCCAAATGTGATTAAACCTGTAATGTCTTCCTCTGGCAAAGGTCAATCCGTTGTGCAAAATGCAAATGAACTGGAGAAAGCTTGGGACTATGCTATCGCTGGAGGGCGAGGTGATACTGCTAAAATTATTATTGAGGAATTTATCGATTTTGAAGTCGAAATCACCCTGTTAACAATCCGTCAATGGCAGGGGGAGACACTATTTTGTGAAGCAATTGGGCATCGTCAGGAACGAGGCGATTATCAAGAATCATGGCAACCCGTCGGCTTAACGTCAGTTCAGGTTAAACAAGCTCAAGATATTGCCCGCAAGGTCACCGATAAGCTTGGCGGTGCAGGGCTTTTTGGAGTAGAGTTTTTTATCACCAAAGATGAAGTAATTTTCTCTGAACTGTCTCCCCGTCCCCACGACACGGGAATGGTTACCCTCATATCTCAAAACCTTAACGAATTTGAACTCCATCTACGCGCAATTTTAGGCTTACCAATTCCCACGATTGAATTGCTTAGCCCGTCGGCAAGTGCGGTCATTCTTGCCAGCGAAACTAGCGCTAACATTTCCTTTACAGGCGTTGAAGAAGCTCTTAAGATTCCTAACACAGAAATTCGTTTGTTTGGCAAGCCAGATTCTCGCCCCTACCGTCGCATGGGTGTTGCCTTGGCAAAGGGAAAAGATGCTATAGAATCTCGTCAAAAGGCAACAGAAGCTGCATCCAAAGTCAAAATCGTCAATTATAGCAATGTAAGTTTTGCTTAGGAGATAAAACCAAAAAGATGAGTGGCGGCGCTTCGCGCCGCCACTCATCTTTTTGGTTTTGATTTTTCCTATCTATCTCTTGCGTTGCTATAAGTCCTATGCTATCGAAGATACAGCAATTTACAATCAAACGAACCACAAGAAAAAAACTTAAAAGCTTTGCAAAGCAAAGCTTTTAAGTTTTTTTCTTGGCTTTGGGTTTGAGCACAAAGCGTTGTAAAAGGTGGCGCAGGGAGTCACCTTTTAAAAAATAGATGCGATTTTTTAGCTAAGCCTCGATAATGACACGGACATTGCCGCGTTTTTTATTGACTCGACAAGCAGTGGTATCACCCGATCGCTCAAACTCTAGATCTAGTAACGTTTGTCCAATGCGTAGGTTTTGAATGGATAGACGATTAATGGAATTGAGTAAGCAGGGATCGATAATTCGCAATTGATTATTAGGGGCATCGGGTACAAAATTAACCATGATTCCGATTAACTGGAATATACTTCCTGTTGCCCAAGCTTGTGGTGAGCAGGCGACAGGATATTGTACAGGGAAGCTAAAGCCATCATGCTCGTAGCCACACAATAATTCTGGAGGACGATGATAGGGCTGAGCGATCGTCATGTCGATTAAGCCTTGCGCGATTCTCAAGGATTGTTTGACGAGACTATGTGATCGCATACCGATCGCAATCAAGCTATTGTCATGGGGCCAGACGGAACCAATGTGATATCCCATGGGATTATAGGCGGGAGATAGACTGCTCAGAGTCCGAATCCCCCAGCCGTTGAACATATCAGGCGCATTTAAACGGGCAGCTACACTTAGAGCCTTTTCGTAATCAAAAATACCTAAATTTAAGCAATGTCCAGCATTAGAAGCAATACTATCCACCTGCTTACCTGCACCATCTAAGGCGATCGCGCAATAGTCTTGATCGGGCATCCAAAAATCTTGATTGAACCGCAATTTCAATTCTCTTGCCTGCGATCGCCAAAGTTCGGCAAGATCGAATAATTGTCTTTTTTCGGCTAATTCACTCATGCGGATTTTGGCAGCATAGACGTAGCCCTGTACTTCACAGAGCGCGATCGCTCCTTCGGCAATTTCTCCTTTGCTATTGACAATGCAATTTTCGGAATCTTTCCAGCCCTGATTGAGCAAACCTTTTCCCGAAGAGCGATAATAATGGAGATATCCCGTTTCTTGGCAGTTACGATCAATCCATGCCATCGCCGAGAGGGCATTGGGCCATAGTTGCTCTAAAGTAGCGCGATCGGCAGTCCACGCATAATATTCGGCATAGAGCATTAACCAAAGGGGAGTTGCATCCACGGTTCCATAATAGGGAGTATGGGGAACTTCGTGACAACGCGCCATTTCTCCTAGCCTGATTTCGTGGAGAATTTTCCCCTTCTGTTCATCTTGCCATTCATTGTCAACTTTACCTTGGAAGTAAGCTAAGAGGGTGAGAGTATCACGGGCAATCGTGGGATCTAAAACCAAAGTTTGCGAAGCCGAAATGATCGAATCTCTCCCAAATAAAGTCGAAAACCAAGGCACTCCTGCCGAGAGAAAGTTATACTTTTCTGATGTCTGTCTGAGCAAATAAATATCCTGCACAGCGCGATCAATGACATGATTTAAGGATTTATTATCAACTTGAATCTTCGTAATTTGTTCTGTCCAAAGTGTCTCTTCTAATAGTTCCTCTGTTTTTGCCTGTGTAAAGGTTTCAGGTGCGCTAACGATTGAGGTTGGACAATTATTTGTAAATAAATGGATACAATAGCCGATGGTTCTCGATTCATGGGCTGCTAAATCGAAATGCCAAATAGCGGTATAGTCTTGAATTTCTTGGGGCTGAAAAGAATTAAATTGAATTCGTGATTCCATCAAAGAACCATCTAATCCTTCATAGGCAAGTACAATTTCCTTAGGCAATATTTCCGTCGATTTCTGATCTTGATTTGGTAGATAGCGAAGAAAATTACCCCTTTTTTCGCGCTTACTTCCCCTCACTTCAAATAGGTCTAGAAAATCAGCATCTAAGCTTAAGCTGAGTGTAAAGCTCACTGGATGAGTATTGTAGTTAGTTACTTGTGTCTGCTCAAAAAAACCACCTTTTATCACAATTTCTCGATGGATATCAATGGTTTCTGCCTTGATTTGACCTCCCTTTTTATTATCGATTTCGGGATTTGCACATAAAACAGTCATCGCAAAGCCCTTACGCGCTGTACTGCTAAATGAAATAGGCGATCGCCCCTCAATTTGTAACTCTAGCCGACTCAGAAATCTAGTGTCACGACAAAATAATCCCATGCTGTCTTCAATACCGCCAAGGCGACAGCTCAGATCTGAAATATTGCCTAGTGTGTCTGTAATCAGAAATAAATCATCATCTTTTAAGGTTAAGGTGGCGATCGGATGCTCGCCAATGACACAAACCCAAGGAGAAATCAGATTTCTATCAATAGGAATATATGTCCTTCCTCCGACTTCAATAGTGTTGGGTTCAATTATGGCTGGTGGTGGAGTGGTGTCGGGCATAATGTTTTATAATCGATCATCTCAAAGGTAAAAAGGTAAGGGCTATGAGAATTAATTCCATCATATAAAGAGATAAAGATACACCTAATAAAAATAATTTGTAAATTTTAAATATGAGAGGCGATCGCTTGATTTCGCGGATGATTTGATTGACTACGCTACAAAATGTAACTGAAAGCCCCTGAAACTAAATAATTGATGTTACGTGGAAGGCTAAGATTTGAGCTTGGAGACCAAGCCCCTATCTTTACGAATATGTAGGGATTTGGTCTCCAAATCCTCTTTCCTAAATCCTCTTTTACAGTAATTACCGATCAAACGAACCACAAGAAAAAATTTGAAAGCATTGCAAAGCAAAGCTTTCAAATTTTTTTGTTTGGGGCTTGAGCGCAAAGCGCTGTAAGATGACATAGAAACATTATGATAATCTTTGTTCCACGTAACATCAGTAAATAATATCAATTCACGAAAGCAAGGCAACACCTTTGCAAATTAAAAGCTAAACCCAGCAAGGGTTTTAAAAGCACAAAATGGCTTAGCTATTTTGTGCTTTAGGATAATATAGAAAAGCTATGCTCCGAAATATCTATTTTCAAATTCTTTTCTTAATTTCCCCCAGCCCTTTTACAGATTTGGAAACTTGAGGAGAACCAATATATTCTATTGATCCTATTCCTGATACAGATGCATCTAACTGTTCACTCACATTAACTAATGCACTACCTACGCCTTTATTACGAACTGTAGCCTGTCTAGCTTTTAACTCTTCACCATTAAAGCTGCCAACACCAGAAAGATCGAGATCTAATACATCCACATTTCCTGCGATCGCTACATTACCCACACCATCAAGGGAAATCGACAATCTTTTGCCTTGAATATCCTTAACTTCAATACTCCCAACTGCTTTTGTCTCCAAATTCTCTAAATTCTTCACCTCGACAATAAACTCAATCGGCTTACTAGGATTAATACTTGAATTATTCTCATTACTGATGTACAAGATTTGATCGGATATTTGACTCTGTAGAATTGGCAAAATATTTTCATCAGCAATAATTGTGAGAGATTCTTTACCCGTCTGCTGAATTTTGAGTTTGCCAACAGATTTAAAAGAGATAGTTGAAAATGTAGTCACTTCTCTAACTTCTGTTCTTAAAACTCCAGATCCTCTAATTCCATTCAGACTAATAGTACAGGCTGTAAATATACTTAAAGCCACTATAAACACAGTAAAAAAGTATATTAGCCTATTTTTCATTGTATTACCGTTCGTATTGTGATTTATTGAAGTAAGGCAGTATCTACAGTTCTACTGTATGCCGATCTATTCATGCTTGGCATCTTGTAACTCCAAGCCTGCTCATGCATAATTGATCGCGCTAATACGTGACGATAGAGTTCACTCAGTTGGATCGTCACACCTGTCCAACTATAGTGCTGATTCACATTCGCTGAAGACTGCTTCCGCATTTTTCTAACCCATAATTCATCAAAGAGAATTCGATGAATACTATTAGCAAAATCTTCATTATTCTTCGGCTCAACTAATAATCCTGTTTCTTCATGAATGATGGTAAATTTCAATCCACCGACATTAGATGCGACCACAGGTACACCACAAGCCATAGCCTCGATCGCAACTAGTCCGAAAGGTTCATAATGACTAGGAATTACGCACACATCAGCCGCAGTATAATAAAGCGGTAAAATATCATGTCCAATCCTACCTGCAAAAACGGTAGAATCCCTAAGCCCCAGTTCATCTATAAGGTTTTCAATTCTATTTCTTTCAGCACCATCAGACATATTGATCGAGCTACCGCCGACAATGATCAACTTGAGATTTTTCAGATCATGACTTTTGAGGATGGCAAAGGCGCGTACTAAAGTCTCAATCCCTTTTCTCTCATCAAATCTACCAACATAGAGAACAACTTTTTCGCAGTTATCTAACTTCAACTTAGCGCGAGCATGGGCCTGTGATGAGGGGTGAAATTTGGTTATATCAGTTCCACAGGGAATAACTTCGATTTGACCGCGAGTTGAAACCAGCGATCGTAAAGTCTCCTGCTCCTGAGGACTAGTTGCTACGACACAATTAGCCTGTTCTAAAATCTCACGCTCAATCCTTAAACGGGTGTTGGCAACTTGAGGGATTTCTACTAAAGATTGATATTTTACGGCTGCTAAGGAATGATAAGTATGTACCAACTGGATTCCACTGGTTTTCTGTAATTCCATGCCAACCCAAGCTGATAGCCAATAATTTGTATGAACTAAAGGATAATTTATTCCCTGAATCTTTTGGAATGCTTGAAATGAATTCAAAAATTCTGGCATAAGTTCAAACAGTCGATCTCTGGGAATATGCGACTCCATACCTGCTTTGAGCCGAATCGTTCGACAATGGGGCGAATGCTGCACGATCGCATCAGTATCAGGATGGCTCTTACGCGTAAACATATCCACTTGCCAACCCAAAGCAGCAAGGGTTTCACCCACATGACGCACGTATACATTTTGTCCCCCAGCTTCTTCTGAGCCAATTTCTGCCGCAGGATCGGCATGATCAGAAATAAGAGCGATCGCCTGTCTATTCAAACTTAACATAGTCTTTTTCTCCTTTTGTATTAAAGAATTGTTGGCGCTTAGCGCCAACAATTCTTTAATAGGTTTGCATTACCAAGTCGTGCTTCTGCCCATTTCGAGAATACTTTTCTGCCAAAATCTTTTGATATACAGCTTCATAGCCATCTGTCATGCGTTTTGCTGTGAAATTTATCAAGACATGATCGCGACAAGTGCGCCGATCTAATCTAGCTGCGAGGGCGATCGCATCTACACATTCATCAACAGTCTGACAGAGAAACCCGCTCACTCCATCGGCGATTACTTCGGGAGCTGAACCTAAACTGATGGCAATTACAGGAGTTCCTGTTACCATCGATTCGATCATTACTAGTCCAAAGGGTTCTTTCCATGTAATGGGAAAAAGCGTTGCCACAGCTCCACCCATAAGAACACTCTTTTGATGGTGATTAGCCTCGCCTAGAAATTCAATTTGGCTGCCACCAATATGGGGAAGAATTTTTGTCTCAAAGTATTCCAAATCTACAGCATCAACTTTTCCAGCCATTTTAAGATGCCACCCTGAACGTTTGGCGATCTCAATCGCTAAATGCGCTCCCTTTTCAGGAGAGATTCGACCCAAAAAAGCCAGATACGGTGGACGTTCTGGCTTGGGATAAAAACTATAAGTATTAGGAGCAATGCCGTTATAAACTGTAGATACATAGTTTAAGCCTAAATTCATATCCCTCTGAGAGTTAGAAATGCTAATGAATGGTTGATTTCTTACATGGCTAAATAGCTTCTCATTATCGGGTGTGAAAATGCCATGGAGAGTATGAACTGTAGGCGTTTTCACTAAATTGGTATAGGGCAATGATACACAACCTACATGGGAATGGATTATATCAAATTGAGCAGCATTTTCGTACACACGACTCATGTTTAACATGTCATAGATGTTGGGATCTTTAACGCTGGTATCTAAACGTAATGCTCTGGGATGAACGGATTCTAACTTAGCTGAGGTTATAGAATCTCCTGAAGCAAATAGAGTGACATCATGACCACGCTTGACTAATTCTTCGGTGAGTAAGCTGACCACAAGTTCAGTACCGCCATAGGCGGGGGGAGGAACCTGCTCCCATAGTGGGGCAATTTGGGCAATTCTCATTATGAATCTCCTGTCTATAACTTTTATCACAGGCTGTTATGATGGCTGCGATAGAAATTTGTTGTCTTACTAGGAAGACCATAACTGAGCAATGGTTGAGATCATGTATGCCAAAATCGCTAAATTACTTGATTTGTATAGGAACGTATTGAAACTTGATAGAACGTCAGTTCGACGAAAGCGAAAAATGGTAAGAATCGCTTAGCGATTCTTACCATTTTTCGCCATTTGCGTCGTGCGAAGCACGCCGCAAATGGCTATATCGAACTCACGTTAAAGATGTATGCAGATGGCTAGAAGCAATCAAAACCTACAGCAATTGCTGATCGGATGAGCCACAAGAAAAAATCTTGAAAATATTATTTTGCAACATTTTCAGGATTTTTCTTGGTTTGGTTTTGATCGCAAGTCCCTAGTTTTTATAGCAATGTAAGTTTTGCTTAGGACATAAAACCAAAAAGGTGAGTGGCGGCGCGAAGCGCCGCCACTCACCTTTTTGGTTTTGATTTTTTCTAGATATCTCTTGCGTTGCTATATAAAGACTTCTGAATTGTTTCAGAATAGAACTTTTTAGGCTTAAGTCCTGCAATTTTCTCAATTAGGCGATCGCCTTTGAATAGAAGCACTGTTGGGGCAGAGCGCACACCAAATTCAATAGCTAAGTCTGGCTCTTCGGTCATATCAATATCAACTAGATAGAAATTGCCATCTTGTTCGGCAGCAAGTTGATGGAGCAAAGGTTTTAAGGTTTCGCAAGCACTACAATGGGGCGCACCAACTTCCAGAAGAATCAACTTATCCGATTCTGCTTTCAGCTTCTCAAAAGCAAGACGACCTTGAAATACAACTTGTTCTGACACGATTATTTCTCCTTTTTTTTGATTAAACTTTTTACTTTTTACTTTTTACTTGTGGCTAACTAGCCATCGTTCTGCTTCCAGCGCCGCCATGCAGCCAGTACCTGCGGCAGTAATTGCTTGACGATAAATGTGATCTTGGACATCACCTGCCGCCCAAACTCCAGCAATATTAGTGCTATAGCGGTTTTCAAATGAGCGTGGTACGAGCGTCACATTCGTAAAACCAGCCAAAGAAGTCAGAATCGGAAACAGAATTGAAAGCGAGAGTGATAGCATCATAAAGCTGCTCAGTGGTTCTCGGAG
>NZ_JAYGIF010000025.1:0-27650 GCF_034931345.1 Pseudanabaena sp. CCNP1317
CGCTCAAGCATCACTTCTGTCCTTTTTGTGGTTCTCCCTATAAGTCTAAACTGATTTCTCAAAGCTCGTCTGGGTAACGCTTTTAAGCCTATCTTGCAGGTTTTTACACGTATCCTGTAGCTACCCCATTGCGGCACAATTGCGTCAAGGTTGACTGCTTCTTTGACTCGCTCTGGTGATAGTCCATGCCATATTTCAGGTAGTTTGAGTGTATTTTTATCTATCGCTAAGTCTGCGTCTTTCTTACTAGCGGAAATATGGATATTTGCGACGAACTGACTGCCAATGGGCATATAGGCTGCGTCGTTGTGGACAACGCCCATGTTTTTCCATTGGTCGTCTGTCTGGACTTGAATTACCCGCTTTTCATAAATGGGACTTTGGGGATTTCCTTCGATTGCCATTCGGCAATTTAGAGATTCATGGGGTTGCCATTGTCGATCTTTGAGTTCGTTGGTTTCATACTGCAAGCCAATTACTTTGATTTGCTCTACCTGTAATTCTTGCAGTCGGTTGGCTACGACTTGGGTAAACATTTTGCCAGCGATCGCGCGATTGTTGTTATGCCATAGGGCTGCTGCTCGGCGATCTCGTTCAGCTTCTGGAATTGCATCCCTCTGGGTTTCTAGATATTTCTCGGCGGCGGCAAATTTGTCGTCAACGTCATTTTTGGAGATTCCCAGTTGGAATTCTAGTTTCAGGTTGCCGAAGATTTTGTCCTTTTCAATGGTTTTGCCATAGGCGGCTAAGGTGGCTGGGGAGATTAAGCCCACATCAATTTTGTCTTGATCGATTAGGGCGACGGCTTTATAGGGATATTGTTTTTCGGTCTTCCAGTCCTTATTCTTTGTTATCTGGATATCGACGGTTTCTCCTTTCCTTGCCATCTCCCAGATTGGGGACTCGCCATCGGGGTCGGTGCTAATCACACTGACGATTTCGATTTTGTTGCCTTTGCTAGAAGTAGCAGTAAGGGCTATGCCTTCTTCATGTTCTAGACGACTACGACTGGCGGCGGCTTCAGAGATGAGCTTGTTGTATTGCGTAGCGATGCCCTTTGCCCATTCACTATCTGCGGCGGTATGGCTGTCTTTGGGGAAGATATGGTCAAAGCGGTTGTAATTGCGATCGCCAATCAGACTATGTTCTTTGTAAATCTGATTGGCTTGTTCCACCATCCAGCCTACGGGGTCTTGAGTATTGGTTTTAATGCCTTCAGCACCGATATAGGCATAGCTGTTATCTTTGTCTTTAATCCATTCGACCTGTTTGTATTTGGCGACTTTCTGACAGAATTGAAATTCATCTTCATTGACTTTTCTGGCACTTTTGGGAGTATCGACTGCGCGTTGTAAGTTCACGGCTGCGAGGCTTTCTAACTGCCACAGCAGTCTCTCGGTTTTGGCTAAACCTTGGGCTACAGCATATGCTTTTTCTGGTTCGGGTAGTTTGAGTATGGTACTGGCGATTTGACTGATTTCAACAATCTGATTGCGCCACGATTCATTGAGAATGCGAAAGGGTTTCTTAGGCTCTTGGTCTTCCGCAAGTAGCTTTTGGAAGTGTTTGCCAATGCCTTGCAAGTATTCGCTGCTTTCAGATTCAGGAATAAATTGAGTTTCCCATCGCAATGCTTCTAGCCTCATGCCCAGATTTGCCACCCTACCTGTGGGGTTGTCGGCGGCATTTACGGCTGCACTAGCTAGGGTGGAAAATCCATTGGCAGTATCGCGGGGAATTTTCTTTTCTTTCTCAACTTGAATTGGTTTGTTCTCTGGCAAATTTTTGTCGATAATCTCTTGAATTAGGGTTGGATACTGCTCGATAATTTTCTGGGAACAGGCTTGCTGTTCGGGTGTCAGTTGACTGGGAATGATCCCCACGCGATCGCCGTCAAAGTCGATCACCAGTCGTTTCGCATCATTGGGATTGAGATAGCAGACTCCTTTTTGTCTGTAGGCTTCAGGATCTAATTCACGCAGAACTGTGAGGTTGTTCGTAAATACGTCAAAGTTGGCAGCATTAGCGACAGGACTGCGATAGATGGCAACTTCGGCTCCATCGGGTAGTCCCGTAAAACTGACTTCGCCTTCTTGGAGTTGAGTGTGGGGTTGAGCGATACCACTGGGGACGTAAACGCCTCCTGTGGCAACTTCTTGCCATTCACTTTGCAGGAATTCTCGCAGGCGTTTGGCGATGTCTTCCATTTCTAAGATCTGACAATGACCACCTTCAATCAGGTCTGTTTTGAGGATGTCATACAGCCAATCTTGGTATTCTTCGTTAGGTGAAGTTAATGGCTCTCGGTCAATTTCATTGGCTGTTGTGTTTTCTTGTTGGCTTAATCCCAGTTCCAGAGCTAGTTCTGGTTCTATTATTTGGGTAATCTTATCGCGATCGCCTGTTGCTTCTTGCCTCTGCTGTAGGCGCTTTTCATGGCGCTCGATATACAGTTGCGCTATCTTGCGCGGATCGGATTGGGCTTCAGCGAGGCGTTCAGCCTTGATTTTGAGCTTGGGCAGT
This sequence comes from Pseudanabaena sp. CCNP1317, assembly GCF_034931345.1. Taxonomy (NCBI): domain Bacteria; kingdom Bacillati; phylum Cyanobacteriota; class Cyanophyceae; order Pseudanabaenales; family Pseudanabaenaceae; genus Pseudanabaena; species Pseudanabaena sp. CCNP1317. The sequence continues at coordinate 2,524 of NZ_JAYGIF010000025.1, forward strand.
ACGTCCGCTTGGACTCCTTCTGGGAAGAAGACGAGAGCTTGAGTACCTAGTTTCTGCTCAGTGAATTTAGCATCTTCTTTTCTTGACCAGAATAGGCTGACTTCGTGGATGCCTGTGCTAGTGGTTTTATTGTCGCCTTTGACGCTTGATTTGGCGATAATTCCATCAACTGCTAAGGCTTGACAGAGCAAACTGGCTCGGCAGGTTCCTTTGATGACACCCTGCCACTCAGGTATGGCGGCTCGATATTGAAATGGGCGATTTGGTTCGGCTTGTAGTTGGGTTGCTAGGTCTGGTGAGATCAGGCTATAGCAGTCTCCGAGTTTGCTGGCAATAAGTCCCATCGCTTTGTCACTGATGGTGATGCCATTACCAAGGGTGATGGGTTGATTTCCCCAGTCAGCTTGGTAGATTCCTGTATCTAGATCTTTATTCAGGGTTTCATCATCGATGATCAGGATTCTGGCTTGCTCTTTGAATATGGAGGTCTTGGCTTCGGAGATGGGCAAGCTGCCATAGGCGACGGCATCACTATGATTGGTGAAGATTTCTGTACTTACTTTCTCAGCAATCTCGCGATCGCTAAAGTAAGCTGTTCTTCCATTGGCAAGAATTAGATACAGTCCTTGCTCTTGCAGTCGCTCGATGTCTCTTTCGGTGATGCCATCGTACATCTTGCCGACAGCGAGTTTACTCGGTTCGATGTCTTTGCCAATCTTCAGTTCGAGGTAGCTATGCTCAACGGTTTTCATCGGCAAGGGTAATTCTTGCGCTGTCTTCAGGTCGATCTGTCTAAATTCCATGTCATGGTTTCTCGCTAAAATTCAAAGTCAATTTCTGCTTCTTTACTTGGTATTGTTGTTTGAGTTTTCGGTTTGGCTTTTACCTTTTTGGGCTTTGGTTCTGCATCTTCGTCATACAGGGAATACTGTGATTCATAGCGGGCAATATCATCGAAGCTGGCTAGTCCTTCGCTCAGTAGTTCGTCGTAGGTATAGCCTGCGTCAATCTTGGATTGGATATTGTTTCTCATTGGTTCCTCTTTAAGTGCATAGGATTGAATACAACGGGTTAGGGGAATTGGTAATCGAGAGATTACATTCTATCAATTTCTCTGGATTGATCATTGAGAATATTGTTCGTACAAATTCTGGAGTTGTCAATACTCCGCTAATGGTATTTTTTTCTTCATCAGCTAATCGCTAGATTTTCCAATAGTCTCACGTTAGCTGTATTCTGGTTTTAGTTTCATTTCTTCTTTATGTCTCTGCTCAATCTCAATCAAGCTGATTTGTCCGACATTCGTTTAATTGCTTCTGATGTTGATGGCACTCTTACCCTCAATGGAAAATTTTCTTCTGATTTCATCTCGACTCTTCTCGATTTACAATCAGCAGAAATCAAAGTCCTATTGGTGACTGGTCGTTCCGCAGGTTGGGTCAGTGCTTTGGTGAATTATTTACCTGTTGATGGGGCGATCGCGGAAAATGGTGGTTTATTTTTGCACCCCAATGGTCAACAAGATTTACTCTCTTCTATTCCCAATATATCTAGACATCGCATTCTTCTAGAAAATACTTTCCACCACATTAAGCAGAAATTTCCTAACCTTCAGACTTCCTCTGATAATCAGTTCCGTATTTCCGATTGGACCTTTGATGTCAATGATTTATCGACTGATGATATTCAAGCAATCTCTTCACAATGTCAACAAATGGGTTGGAGTTTCACGTACAGCAATGTCCAATGTCATATCAAACCACCGCACCAAGATAAAGCAACTGGCTTAGAGATAGTACTCAAAAATCATTTTCCTGAACTCAATTCACAGCAAGTGCTAACTGTTGGCGATAGCCCTAATGACGAGGCAATGTTTAATCCTGTAAAATTTCCCATCTCGGTCGGCGTGGCAAATGTGCTTCATTATCAGGACAAGATGCTGCATTTACCCCAATACATAACCCATGCTTCTGAGTTTGCTGGCTTCCTAGAGTTAGTCACGCTATTGCTCAAAAATAGTGTCTTAGATGACAGTATGTGAGTGAGACAAACCTATTCAGGCTGATATCTATGAAATTTTGATCTTTTTTTGATCTTTTATAGATCAGATCTAGAGCGATCGCTGTATGCTTAAATTGCAGTTTTTTATCTACAGGAGATTACTTAGTTAGTTTTCCCCTTCAAACACAAAAAAGCCAGTGGGTCCAATCACTAGCTTTCTTGTAAACCCGAAGGTTTTTAAATTTAATATCCAGGAATGGACAGATGTTGCTTTGAGACGGCAATTTTGTTCAGCGCTTTCTTATATCTTAACGCAAGATATAAGTTTAGCAACAGTTTTTGCTGCAAATTTTTTAAATTTTGCAAAAAGCAATTATTGATTATCGCACTGAATTCAAAAAGTCTGTTTATTTCCTGATTGAAATCGCTACAAACCTTACAATCAGGACAATTTAGATGTTTTTAAAGTCACAAAACTTGCCAAGGGAGATCTATCTAAAGATCTCCCTTGGCAAGCTCATGGGAGGTCAAAAATAATGATCTCCCTAAATAACCAGTATTCTTCCCGAAAGTTTTCACCAACTAAATCAAATAATCCTTGCCCGATCTGCGATGACATCACAGGAAAATGTCGAATTGCTTCGGATAATCAAGATTTTGTTCTGTGCATGACTCATCCCAGTGATGCAGATTTGACTGATTGGAAATATCTGGGTGAAACTAATGGCAGTTACTTTGCAGGAAAATATGTTAGAAAGCACCCCGAATTTGAGTCAGATCGTCAAGAGCGTCGTGACAGAAATTTAAAACTGCGGATGGCTCAACAAAAGGCAAAGCGGGATGGGTTAGCGAAGTTGCCTGATGCATCTCAGCGCGATCGCCTTTATCAAAATTATTTGCAGAAACTTGACTTAGATAGTTTAGATAGGGCTGATTTAGTTAGTCGTGGCTTATCTGAGCTAGAAATTCAATATTTAGGTGCTAAATCAACTAATTCTGGCTATATTCTGCCAATTAAGAATCCTGACGGCAAAATTCTTGGTTTTCAAATCCGTTTACGTGATGCTGATTCAGGACGCTATCGCTGGCATAAACCTTTTGGAATCTCTGCTCAGCAACAAAATGGTGAGTTGCCTTTAGCTTTTCATGGTGATATTCAGGTTGATTGTCAGCGTGTAGTTTTAGTTGAGGGTACAGGTGTTAAGCCCTATCTTGCTGCTAAGTTGCGTGGTTGTGCGGCGATCGGCGCTTCGGGTGGTCAGTTTGTCGCTAGTAAAGAAACTTTACAAAGTTACTTTGACGCAATTGGGGCTAATCCTGAGTTAACGAGGTTGGAATATGCGATCGATGCGGGGGATATTGCTAATCCGTCCGTGATGCGCCGCCATGAAAAAAATCTCGATTTTCTGGCTGACCTTGGCTATGCCATTGATGTTCTTTGGTGGGGTCAGGTTTCTAAAACGGATGATGATATTGATGAGTTGTTTAGTGGCGCAGCGATTCAGCTTTTGACGGTTGAGCAGTTTTTCCAGATTGCTAATTACCAGCCCAAGCCTAAGTTTTCACCGTTCCAATGGTTGAAAGATAAACTTTTCCCCAAGAAGGCGGCTAATGGTTTTGCTAATAAATCTGACAACCCAAGGCGATCGCCTCAACCCACATTACCTAAATTTGTATATGAGGCTGGGACAAGGATGGAAACTTGGCGAGATTCATTATTAACTCATAAGCATGTCCTCGATGCTTCGGCAACTGGTACGGGCAAAAGTTACGATGCGGGGCGTTTGCGTCCTGAGTTATTTGATGGTGTTGAACGGATTATCTATATATCTAATGATTCGCGCAATGTCACCACAGCAACTTTGCAGGATTGGGAGATTTTGCCTGCGCGTCACAATGGTTTGACTAATAAATCTGGTAAGTTGCGCCGTGCTAAGTCGGGTGAGTCTGTGCATACTCAGGCGAATTGCTCTCGGACTGGGGCTATTTCTGCTCTGCGGGATAAAGGAGTTGCTGATACTAAGGTCATTTGTGAGACTTGTCCTTTACTGAATGCTTGCCGAGGTAGTTCGGGTGATGGGTTTGGCTTTAGACATCAGAGGGCGATCGCGTTTAATTCTAAAATCTTGCGATCTCATCCCATGAGTTTACCTAGTCCTGATGAGTTTGATTATTCAAAAACTTTGCTGGTCTGGGAAGAAGTTTCAGAAAGTTTGACGACGATGCGCCAGATTTCAGTTGATCGTAATGATGTGGATCAGGCGATCGCTTTGCTTTCTCGTTCTAATCTTGACCATAAACAGCAAATTATTGATGTGCTGAATAAATTGCATGGTTTATTGGCTGATAAGTCTTACCACGGGATTGATTTTCATGGGATTAAGTCTGCTATTCCTGAAATTATTGATACGACTTTGCTGGTTGAGTTGCTGAAGCCTGATCTATCAATTCTCGATACGGTTGATGGAATTGCAGATTCTGAGTTTGAGAATGCTAAGGGCAAGGATAAGCGCGAGTTAGCTAAGTTTCATGCTTTGCTAAAACGAGAAACTACTTTCCATGCTGATGAAATTAGGCAAAAGATTGACCGTGAGGTTTTGAAGCAATGGTTGGTAGAGTTTTTGGATATTCTCTCTGGGGCTATTTCCCACGGTGATTTACATATTCAATATGAGAAATTGACAGTTTCTTTGGCTGATTCGCGTTTGCGTGATATTGCTCACAGGTCGGCAGCTAATCTTTATCTGGATGCCACGATTGATGTCACGGATCTATCAATGCGCCTCAATGCTCCTGTTCATACGATTAAGCAATCGGATGAATTGGTTATGCCAAAGATTTATCAAGTACATAATCTAGGACGTTTGGGGATGCAGCGTCGTGAGGAGAAGACAGCTAAAGTTCAAGCGATTATTTCTCATCTTACTGAAATCGATCCTTCGACTAGGGTGATTGATTTTAAAAAGTTTGCTAATTCTGACGCTCATGGTTTCTGGTTTCGTGATTCCCGTGGTTCCAATGATTTTAAAAATGCCAAAACCTTTGTGATTGTGGGTACTCCTTGCGCCAATATCGCCATGCTTCGGGCGGATTATGTAGCGATGACTGGGTTACATCCAAGTGATAAAGATCCTGATTTTGCTGCTTTTATTGATCGCCATATTTTGGCTACGATTCAGCAGTGCTTTGGGCGTAAGGCGGGCGATCGCTTTCAAAATGGTGATGTTATTTACTTTTTGTCAGATTTTAATCTGGGTGATATGCCCCATACGCTGATTAAGTCTAGTGATATTACTGCGGAGGCGATGTCTAATTTGGAGCTTTTGCAGCTTAAGGTAGCTCAAGTGATTAATGCTGTTGCAGATGGTGGTTTTGATTTGTTGAATGCGTCAGAACGCCAGTTATGTCAGTATTTCGGGATTAAGCGCGGGATGCTGCGTTACCATTTTGATTGGATCAAACTGTTATTAGATAGCCTATATAACAATTTGATCCAATGTTCTAAAGAAAATCTGGTATTGATTCCTGATCCTGCGGATCTAGAAATTGTTGATCTTTGGACTGGTGTAACTGAGTTGTTTTTGACTGAAGAGATTCCGATAAAGGAGACTTTGGCTGGGATTTTTGAGTTTTTTACCGAACATATCCCTCTTTATTTGCATAGTTACGTGCTTACAAGGCTTTCATCTTCAGCTCGGTATAAGTTGTTCTCATCTCTTTCCGTTTTGTCTATTTATGTTGTATAGAAGCTATTGGTCTGATAGATGATTGCTTGACTCATCTTACAAGTAAATAACTCAATGACTTATAGATTCATGGATGTCACTATTGCTTTATTTATGTAATGGTGTAATTATATATTGGTTCATCTAGTAATGACACCAAAAACTAATCACATCATTATATGATTACATTAACAATATGTTCATTAGCTGGTGGGCAGGGTAAGACAAGCTGCGCTTACTTTGTAGCTCGGATGCTGGCAGCCAAGTACAAGGTTTTGTTAGTAGATGGCGATCCACAAAGCTCTCTAACACTTTACTCAAGACATCAAACCAAGCAAGATGAGCCGAGCTTATTTGAAGTTCTAAAGGGAGTTGTAAAACCCATTGAAGCTGTTTATCAGTTAGAAGCGCCCAATATATTTTTGATACCTAGTGATGATGGCTTAGATAAAATTCAGCAACATTTAGCTGACTCTGGCATGGGTGGTCTCATGCTTCGTAAGTATCTTAAACCGCTCAATGATCTATTTGACTTCTGTATCATTGACTCACCTCCTCAGCGATCTCAATTGTGTATTTCTTGTATGGGCGCAGCTAATAAACTGCTTATTTCCTGCGAGTGTACGATCAAAGGAGTTCAATCCCTACTACGAACTATTGACACAATTGCTGAGTTGAAGGACATTGAATTGCTCAATGGCGATATTTTGGGCGTGCTACCGTTTAAAGATGTGTGGGTTGGGGCAAACCAAACAACTACGAGCAAGAAAGCAACGACTCTCATCAAAGCTACTGCTATCGAAGAAGAACTCAGAGTCTTTTCATCAATTTTGCAGTCTGAACGACATAAACAAGCGATGGATAACGGTAAAACACTTTCTGAAATTGGATATAGAGATTTGGAACACCCCTTTATTCAAGTAGTTGAGGACTTAGAACTATGTGTGCCGCAGAAATAGAAGATTTTTTGAGACGTAGTAAACGTCCTAAAGTGCATCGAGATACCTCAATTGGTAGTGAGGTTAATAATATTAGTAACAATCAGGAATTTATTGAGGTTCAGGAAACACAGCCGATAACAGACCATGAAGAACAAAAAGTAGCCTCTACTGTTAGACTCCGAAAATCAATCAATAAAGCATTAAATAACTTGAAATCAGAGCAAGGTATTACTAAGGATGCTTTTATAGAAGCAGCATGGGAAATTTGCCAGCAAAACGAAGAAGTTATGAAATTAATTTCTCAGCAAGCAACTGCAATCAATGATCATAGACGTAAGCAAGGTATCTTATTACGATCTGAAAGTGCGATTAAAAATTTAAAACGCTAACCTAACTAAGTCTTGGTGTCATTACATATTTATATCAAGACTTAGTTATATGTTTAACTTATTATATAAATGCTGTCTGAATTTACTGACTTTTAGTGTCTTGACTTTTTCTGGGGTGCTATCTTCATCCAATACCTTCTAAAATTAACAAAAACTTTATCTAGTATCCCTTTCATCGAATTCACTCAAGGATTATGACCTGAATTAACAAAAGCCAGAATGCTTAGGCAGTAGCGGACTATCAAATAGATGTTGCGCCCTTTCTGCGAATCCTATAAATACATAAAGGTTTCATTATATCTTGGTGTATTTATGTAATGACTACAAGATATAATTATATCTTGTAGTCATTACATAAATATTTGTGGTTGAGATTGAACAACATTGTTGGAGTGTTGGCAATTCTCCTAAATTAGATCTGATAAATATATGTCAGATTTAAGCGCATATTTGATGAGAAGTTTTTGACTAAAAAGCTTAAAAAATAATCATATAATTACATCTTGGTGTCATCATATAATGATTTCAAGATGTAGTTTAGCCAATCCAAATTTCGTTTGAATTATAGAAAGTGCCTTTTTGCTCCAGTTTGAAATTACCTAAAAGTAAACCTAGCCAAATCTCGACGATGGGCAATTGCAAACTATCGTGTAAAGCCAGTAAACGCATAGGTAAATCATTAATCTTTAGCGAATAAGCAATCGCCTCAATCCAAGACGAAACATCTTCAGCATGAGCCGTACTGATCGCCCGCTCAAATTCCTCCTCAAAACTAAGCAAACTTTCCTGCGCCAAAGATTGAATCAAAACCTCCTTATCAATTGCGCCAACAATCGAACTACCATTTTTTGCATATTCGGGAGCCTTTCTAGGTAAACTTTCTAAATGCTCAATAAACTGCTCAAAATCCACCACCATAGACTGACGCACATAACGATCAAAAGCCTCATCAGCCATGATCGGTTCGCCCTTTACTGCACGAGAATGTAACTCCTCAAATAAAGAGCTAGAGCGATCGCAAAACAAATCAGCAATCTGACATACAGCTTCTCCTGCTACTCGTAGCTGCGATCGCGTATCGAGATCAACCAGAGTCAGATCCAAAAGCTCAAACACCATTGATAAATTAGCATCTTCAGGAGTTTGTCTCGCGGTTGAAAGGACATCCCACAAATCCAACTCAAGCTGTTTAACTTGCATAGTTTCTCCAGAAGTTTTGATGGGATTGCGAAACGCTCACAAACCCAATTAGGTAGGATGACAAGGGCAAGGACGCAAAGGGCAAAGCCAAGGATCGAGACGTTCTTGGCTAGCGAATTTCTTAATCCCATAATTTGACTCTAGCAAAACCAATACTTTCTGCACATATGTATGCACCTGAGTCGCTACCATCCCCGCACAGTGAATTGGTGGAACCGCCGCAAACTTTTCTTGCCCTTTCCATACTTGCGCCGCGATTGCATGAATCGGCGTATCCGTTCCTGCCTGCCGATAAACCACTAGCACAGCCCAATATACTGACGCAAACTCATCAATATTCACAACTAAACTTTCATCAGAATCACCACGTTTATGAGCGCGAACCAGATTACGGCGATCTCGATGACGAGCATAGGAGCGGCGACTATAGCAAACAGCAGGATTCCAACAGCGATCGCCTAACTCACCATGAAGTTCTTGAGCCTGAGTCGCCGAAAGCATTGCACACTTCTTACATTTCTCTGGAATACTTTTAGTCATATTTAGGACAGAAATAACCTAATAGAAATCGCTAAGGCTTCCTCAGATGTGAGGTTTAAGCTCAGTTAGCGTATGCTAGGAAACAAGTGTGTTATGAATACATATTGTTATATACAGCTAAAAGCCTACCAATCGTTAACTATATCTTGCACTACTGAATCTATGCTCCGATCTATTTTTGAAACCTGTGTACCACGCGATGAGGTGCTTGGCGGTAACTTATCAGAGGATGTATTTGCTGCAAAATTAAAGCAAGTGGTGGATGGTAATGCGCCCTTAGTTTATCAAGATCCAAATACATTTTTCGCGAATACTTTTCCGACAAATGGACTCAAGACTCTGATATCCGAAGTGTTTGGGCGTTTAACAGGTGCAGATACAGGTTCACCAGTAATTCGCTTAGAAACTAGTTTTGGAGGAGGTAAGACCCACGATGAAATCGCGATTTGGCATATTGCGAAAAATGGAAGACAAATAAGTGGGTTAGATAGATTTGTAAATGACATTACAATTATTCCAGATCGCCCAATTCAAGTTGCTGCGATCGCCTGTCAAGACCTTGACCCAGTAAATGGTGTATTGCATGAAGAGTCAGGGATAAGAGTACATACACTGTGGGGTGAAATTGCTTATCAAATTGGCGGGGTAGAAGGCTATAGCTTGCTTAGAGGTTCGGATGAGCAGAAAGTTAGTCCAGGAACAGTGGTCATCGAAAAGCTGACCAAAAAAGAACCGACGGTAATCATTCTGGATGAAATTGCTCAATATTTGCGACGTGCTAAAGCGATCGCCGTGGGAAAAAGCGATCTATCTGAACAAGTCGTTGCATTTCTATTTACACTGATGGACTTAACAGCAGCTTGTAACAACATTGTATTTGTCTACACTCTAGCTTCGATATCCGATACCTTTGGCGCAGAAACCAACGATCTAAAAGAAGCATTGCAAACGTCGGCTCGACAAGAACGGGTACTTAGTCCCAGCACAGATATTGAAATCTACAACATTGTTAAGCAGAGGATTTTTCAAAGTATTAACGATAAAGCTGCTGATATTGCGGCAAAGGATTATTTAAGCGTTTATAAATCCAGTCGCCTAAATCTACCTGATGGGTGCAAAGATGCGAACCATGCTCAAGTATTGCAGTCCAGCTATCCATTTTCGCCAGAATTATTTGACTTATTAACCAAAAAAATTGCATCTATTCCCAATTTCCAGCGTACAAGAGGGGCATTGCGACTACTTGCAATGGTGGTAAGGCATCTCTGGCAAGATATGTCGGTATGGATACCAATGATTCATCCACACCATATTCCCATTGGTTTAGATGAAGGTGTGACCAGTGAATTTACGTCACGATTAGAGCGTCCATTGATGCGAAGCCCAATTCAGGCTGATATTTTTAATACTGATGGGAAGCTTGCCCATGCTCAAATACACGACCAAGAGTGGGAGGCAGCAGGTAAGTCTCCCTTTGCAACATGGGTAGCGAGAACAATCTTCTTGCATTCCATTAATCAAGGTACATCCGCAGGTATCCGCCGCGCCGAGCTAAATTTAGCTTTGCTGATGCCTCAAGTTGAGATTAGTTATATTGACCCTGTGTTAGATCGATTAACGACCGTGGCATGGTATCTGGATATCGATCCGATTACGACGATCGCACGTTTTAAAGAAGAACCATCGATCAATAAAATTATTGCGGAAGAGAAAGAACAGATTGGCAATCTCACAGCGAAAGACCATCTGCGATCGCGTCGCGATAGTATCTTTGCCAACAAAGTCTTTACCTTAGTTGCTAGTCCTGAGAGTTCGGGCGATGTTGACGATAAGCCTGATGATATTGCTCTTTGTGTAATTGACTTTGACCAAGGAACCGTGAATGCTTCAACCGATGTTGCACCTAATCTCGTTGAGCAAATTTTTAATAATACTGGAGAGTCTGGTAAGTTCCGCACATTTCGTAATCGGTTGCTTTTCTTGGTGGCAAATAAGCAGGAATTAGATCGGGCGATCGATATTACAAAGGAGCATCTTGCGATTCAAAACATTTTGAAGTCACCAAATCGCCAAGAGGACTTATCAGAAAATCAGCGCAAGCAATTGCGTGAAAGAGGTGGTATCAAAGACCTAGATGTAAGAGTTGCCTTAACTAATACCTATCGCCATCTTTTTTATCCAACTAACGATCCAGTCAAAGCACCGAAAGGATTGCTGCATTTCACTTTGCCTGCGGAATCATCAAGTGATGTCAAAGGCAATAAAAATCAACAGGATGTGATTCTCAAGTCTTTAAAGGATTGTCAAAAAATTCGTTTAGAAGATGCGGGTGCATTTGCCCCTGCTTACATTCTGCAAAAGGTTTGGTTAGCAGGAATAGACCATTGGACAACAAGAGCTTTAAAAGAAGAATTTGCCAAAAATCTAGGGTTACAGATGTTGCTTGATGCGGATATTCCCAAACTAAGAGAAACCGTCCGTAAAGGGATACAGGAAGGTCAATGGGATTTAAAGGTTGGGACTAAGGTTTATATTCGTGGTGATGATGGCAAGTTGCCAAGTTTGCCAGACACAATTGAATTTTCCGAGCGCATGGAATTATATCGGCGTGGCATCCTCAAGCAACCTGAGCCGCGTGCGATCGAGTTGTCTGCTCAGGTGATGCCCAGTAGTGAATTAGCAAAAACTGTGAATTTACGCTGGCGATCGCAGGGTGCTTTATCAGTAAGGATTTATCAAGATGGGATACCGATCGCTGGTGAATTTTTACCATCAGACAATCATCAGGCGCAAATTAATCAAACCACGATTTTTAAAATTGTGGCAGACTATGGCAATGGAGAAACCGCAGAGCAGGAAACTAGAGCCGCGATCATTTCCTATGAAACTCCAACTGGTAAGGGTTCAGCTACAAATGGACATGATGCACCTTCAATTTTTGAAGTAAAGCCTGAAATGATTGATCTGTCTGGAACGGTCAATGCTGCGTTTACAGGATTTAGCGATCGCTGTTCTGATTACAAGGTTAAAAACATTCAGAGTATCGAAATTACGGTCGATCAAGTGATGGACTATCGCAAGATTACGACATCTTTCCCGTTGCTCGGTAAACTTACATTTGAGATTGACCAGAAGGCAACTATTCAGATGGACAAGCAATTTGTGCGTTTAGATTATCAAGGTGGATTGCGTGGGTTTCAAGGTTTCTTGAATCCTGTTAATGCTCTTTTAAATACTGAGGGAGTTAGAGCTAATGTGAGTCTCAAGCTAACATTTACCTTTGAACCTGCGATCGCGCCCGATGGTAATGAGTTAGTAATCTTACAACAAGCTTTACTGCGTAATCCTGTCGATCGCCTATCTCTAACCGCGAGGGTAAGTTACTAATGCAAGAGTTTCAACTAAGGGTTGTTCCCACAGATAACAATAATTTTGCTTTGGAGCTATACCAATGTGCCTACAAGCAAGCAGGTGAGAAAAAGCGCCCTGCGGCAAAGCGAATCGGTAAGCTCAAGGGTAATGCGTTGGTACTAACCAGACAGGCGATCTATGCTGCATTGAAAGCAAATAAGTACGATCCAAAAACTTTGAAATGCGATCGCCAAGCGCCCTATGTCCTTGATGAACAGTCAGGGGTAAGCTTGGCTTTGCTATTTCAGACGGTACAGCCACTCTCGAAGGAAGGGAGGATCGCCAATATTGCTAATGGTGTGACGGCGATGAGTAATGAGGAGGCACATTATTGGTTTGCTAAGGTGTCCAACGGGTCTAAAAGAAATGCTCTTAAAGCGATTCGGGTGTTGTTGGGAGATTAGATAAAATCAGCTTTTGCCAATAATTTGTCTAGAGCGTCGGGAAAATCGTCATTACGAACTATCACCCTCTTTGTTCCTCATAAATACCCATAGCAACCTGTACGCCTTGTAGTACCTGCTGAAGCAACTTACTATCAATGTTGCCATAGGGACCGCGTTCTAAATAACTTTTCTGCACAGTGGTAATTAGATCGCCCATAGTTACTGAGTCTTTCTCTAAACCGCCTGTGCCAGCAGGGATGAGAATGCGGCAAGGATTACCTGCTGAGGCGGCAACATCTGATGAGAATGGCACTACTAAAACTGTTGAAGCATAGCGATTGCGGATATCTACAGAGACAACAAGAACGGGGCGTTTTTTGGTGTCACCTGCTTGCTTTAGTGCTTTGGCTAAATAGATTGTGCCTTGCTGCGGGAAATCACTCATAGTTGCTAAGATCCCTCATTTTCCCAACTAGCGATCGCATTATCTTGGGTTGCTTGCGCCCATTGTTCTTCTTCTTGAAGGCTATGGGAATTACGATTTGTATAGAATCTTTGCAGTTGGTCTTCAATTTGTTGCCTATGCCATAAATGTAAAGCTTCTTCGATCGCCGCCGAGCGATTTTGGGATAGCCGATCTACTGCACTGAGTAATTTGGCATCAATGGTGACTGTAACGCGCTGCTTTCCTTGTAATTGATTCATAAGGGCAGAGGAAAAATAAAAATCTAAAGACTTACTTGTCTCGCATATTTTATCATATAATTTATCATACTTTTTGTAATATTCTTATGACCGATCGCAAACCAGTTTTTATCGAAAAGATTATGCCTGTGAAGCTGCTGAATGAGCAGGTTTACTATGAGAATGGAGGCAATCCGTTTAAGGGTTTGCATCGGTGGTATTCGCGGAAGCCGTTGTCGTTTAGTCGGGCAAGTGTGTTGGGTTCGCTGTTGCCTGCGGATGTCAGCATGGAGGAGTTTGAGTATTTGCTAGGCTTAGATATGGCTAGGGCAAATGAAAGTGAGACTGAGAAAAGCAATCGCCATCAACGCACAAGGCTATATAAAACGCCGCCAACTCCTGAAAGGGTGAAGCGGGTGCAGGAACTTTGTGAGCAGATGTGGGGAAATAAGACTCCTGCGGTGTTGGATGCGTTTGCGGGGGGTGGGTCGATACCTTTTGAGGCGGCGCGGTATGGGTTGCGGGTGTTTGCGTCTGACTTGAATCCTGTGGCGGTGGTGACGATGAAGGCGGCGATCGAGTTTCCGTTACGGTTTGGGGCGGCGTTGCAAGAGGATATTGATAAGTGGGTGAAGTGGGTTGGTGATGAGGCAGAGAAGCGGCTAAGTGATTTTTTCCCGTCTCAGGATGGGGAGAAGGTAGAAGCATATTTTTGGGCGCACAGTGTGATCTGTAGAAATTGTCAATCAGTTGTGCCTTTAAGTCCCAGTTGGTGGGTAGATAAATCCCCTGCTTCAATCAAAAAAGGCTCAATTTGTGCTGTGAGACTAATTCCTAACTTGAATAATAAGTGTGTGGATTTTGAGTTAGTAAGAGGAAAGAAAGGTAAAGGGACGAATATCGTAACTGAGAGTGGGAAAGAGTACAACCCTGAAGAACATACAACAATATCTAGAGGTGTTGGTAAATGTCCTAATTGTGGGTCAGTTATTGAGGATCAAGTTGTAAAAAATCAAGCCAAAAATGATGGATTAGGACATCAACTGTATGCTGTTGCTTTTAAGAGGAGGCAGGGAGGTTTAGAGTTTAGAATTGCACAAGAAAAAGATATATATGGAATCTCATTAGCAGAACAGAAATTAAAAGAAATTGAAAATTCGGATGAAAGTTATCTGATTCCAGATATTGAGATTCCTTGGAGCCATCAAGTACATGAGCGCAATGCAACCGCAGATTTAGGTCTAGGAAATTGGAAAAACTTTTTCAATCCAAGACAACTTCTAACTCTTGTTACTTATGTAAAAATAATCAACGAAGCCAAAAAATTAATACAGGCTGATTGTGAGTCAGATAGAGCTTCTTCCATCTGTACATACTTGGGTTTAGCCTTTAGTAGATGTATCGATAAAAATTCAAGGCTTGGACATTGGAGTTCTGCATCGAATATGTCTTTTATGGGAGCTTCTGCACAGCATTCATTAAACTTAATGTGGAATTATTATGAAATGTCAGGCAGCCATAGGCTTTGGAGGACATACTCACAGATACTTCAAAAAGACTATACAGATTTGTGTGAATATTTAAGTAAATCTGTTTGTCTACCTAATTTTTCTCCACAAAACAATGACTCACAATTAGTTCAAATAAACATTTCTTCTGCCGATAACCTACAACACATTCTTGATCGGTCTATTGATGCCGTTGTTACTGATCCGCCCTATTACGGAACGATTCAATATGCAGAAATGTCTGATTTTTTCTATGTTTGGCAAAAGAGAATCTTAGGCGATATCTTTCCTGATTTGTTTTGGATGGAACTCACAGACAAAGACCGAGAAGCAGTCGCCAATCCCTCCCGTTTTCGAGATATGGGAATTAGCCCTAAAGAACTCGCCGATCGCGACTATGAAGCTAAAATGCAAAGCGCCTTTGGTGAATATTATCGAGTTCTCAAAGACAACGGCGTAATGACTGTGCAGTTTAATCACAAAGACTCTGGCGCATGGGATGTCCTTGCTCAATCCCTAATCGTCGCAGGATTTGAAATAACCGCAAGTTGGGCAGTCAGCACCGAAAACCCGCAAAACCTGCATCAAGCCCAGAAAAATAGCGTCTCTAGTACCGTCTTACTCATTTGCCGCAAACGCGACCCCAACGCAGGACAAGCATGGTGGGATGACCTCCGCCCCGAAGTCGCCAACCTTGTCGAACAACGCGCCCCCGAATTTGAAGCCAACGAGATTCAAGGCATCGACCTTTATCTCAGCGCCTTTGGTCCTGCCCTCAATGTCTTCTCCCGCAACTATCCCATCCTCGATAGCACAGGCGTAGAAGTTCGCCCCGAAGTCGCCTTTGCCGAAGCCCGTAAAGCTGTAGCCAATTACCGCTTCCGCAAACTTGCCCAAACCGACACCGCAGGATTTGACCCACTGACACAATGGTATTTCCTCGCTTGGGATGCCTTCCAAGCCCGTGAATTTCCCTTTGATGATGCCCGACAGCTTGCCCTCGCCGTTGGTGGATTCAATGTTGCCGACCTCGGTAAAACCTACAAACTCCTAGACATCAAAAGCGGCACTTGCAAACTCCTCAGCCCCGATCAACGCTACAAAAAACACGCCTTCTCCCTCGTTGACAATGAGTTTTCCGCCCGTTACCTCATCGATGGACTGCACGCAATTATCGCCATCTACCTCGAAGAACAAACCATCGAACCCGTCCGCCGCTTCATGAAAGCCACAGGCTTACTCAGCAATGAGATGTTTATGCGAGCATGGGAGGTAGCCCTGCGCGTCATCCCTCACATCAGCGATCCGCGCAAACGCATCCCCGAAGAGAAAGCCCTTGCCGACCTCTGGCTAGCTATGGATGAGATTAAAGCCCAAGTTAGTTATGTGCAGCCAGAGATTGACTATGCAAGTGGTCAGATGGGTTTAGATTTTGATACAACAGAATTACAGGAGGACTAGATTATGGCAACAGTTAAAATTCCAAAATCCAAAAAGAAAAATTTCTCTAGTTTTAGTGTTGGTGAAGCCTATAAACAGTTAGGAATTATTACATTGCTCCCTTGGGAATTTGAAAGTCAAGCACTCCCAATAACTGATTTCTTCAAAAAAAGACTAGAGCGATTACAGAAGCGTTTTGACCTCCGCAGCTACGAAGAATCGAAAAAATTGCTGATTGATGCCTTCTGTGAAGAAGCAATGGAAGATTTCGACCAGCTTAAGATTTGGAAAGGCGGCAGGTTAGAAAGTGACGTATTGATTGGTAATGCTGACTATTTGATCGCTCAGAAAAAAGACTATTTAGAAGCTCCATTTGTTTGTATTGTCGAAGCAAAGAAAGATGATTTTGAACAGGGACTAGCACAATGTTTAGTAGAAATGCAGGCTTGCCAATGGCAAAATAAACAATCAGGGAAGTTTATTGAAGTATTGGGAATAGTGACTAATGCAAGGGAATGGATGTTTTATAAACTTGACCTGTCAGGTAAAGTTTATGAGAGTAGAGGCTATATTGCAGACGATGCAGCCCTAACCTTGGGAGCATTGCACTACATTTTCCAAGAGTGCGAGAAAAACCTAGCCCTATGAGTAAAAAACTAAGCGATCGCCAGTGGAAAATCGGATATGGCAGTGATGAAGATAACTTAATCACTGACTTCTATATTCCTGCCCTTGAATGCGCCCTGCAATACGATCGCAAAGCAGGATTTTTCAATAGCAGTATTCTCAGTCGCGTAGCTAGAGGCATTGGTGCATTACTGGAAAATCAAGGCAGAATGCGCCTAATCATGGGCTGTCAGTTCTCACCCGAAGACTTGCAAGCCGTCCAACAGGGTTACGCCTTGCGTGATGCTTTAACTAGTCGCCTAGATACTGAACTCACCCCACCGAGCAACTTTGCCCAACTCAAGCATTTTGAAATCCTCAGTTGGTTAATTCAAAATGAATATCTTGACATTCGCATTGCCATACCACTCAAGCCAAGCGGTCAACCTGACTCATCCGATCGCGTTCTCGATCCGCAACATCTCTTTCACGAAAAGGTAGGTATTATCTCTGACGCGAATGGAGACTGTATTGCTTTTAATGGCTCTAACAATGAGTCAATCGGGGGCTGGCAATCCAATCGTGAATCTTTTCACGTCTTCTTTTCATGGGATGGCGGTAGAGATTTACAACGGGTACAACATGAAAGCGATCGCTTTGAACGTCTATGGAAAGATGAACTTCCCAATGTGCGAGTATTTGAAATCCCTATAGCGGTAAAACAAAAGCTATTGCGCTATGCCCCAACCCAAAAGCCAGACTGGAATCGCCTAGCTGAATTTGATGACCGTCCGATCGCACCAAAGCCAGAAATATTAGAACTGCCTACTGAAGAACCTACACCACCTCAAGTAGAAATCCAAATCTCTAAGGAAGAACTACAAGCGGAACGTGAGCAATTCGCCCAACTTGCCAATATTCACAACCATGAAGGCTGTTTAGACTTCTCGGTGAAATCAATTCCCGTTAAGCCTTGGGCGCACCAAATGAAAATCCTGCGCCGTATGGCAGCCGAGTTCCCGCGCAATGCCTTAATTGCCGATGAAGTTGGCTTAGGTAAAACCATTGAGACGGGTTTAGTATTGCGTTACTTGTTGCTATCTAAAAAAGTAAAGCGAGTTTTAATTCTAGTTCCCGCTAGCGTGCAACCGCAATGGCAAGAAGAAATGCGGGAAAAATTTAACTTGCATTTCTGGTCGTATGGCAAAAACGAACTAATCGATCCCTATAAACAAGCAGTCACAATTACGGGAAATCCTTGGAATCAGAAAAACTTAGTCCTTGCCTCTAGTCATTTGGTGCGCCGCAAAGAGCGAATGCAAGAGTTACTAGACTCCGAACCTTGGGACTTAGTAGTATTGGACGAAGCACACCATGCAAGGCGTAAAAGCCCTCAAAATCGTAAGGATACTCCCAACTGTCTACTCGAACTAATGGCGCAACTCAGGGCGCACACCCTAGCTCTATTACTTCTTTCGGCTACCCCGATGCAGATCGACGCAGTGGAAATGTTTGACCTTATTAAATTGCTTGGTTTAAAAGGTCATTGGGAATTTGCCGATGCTTTTTGTGATTACTTTGCGACCCTATCCGAACCCGCCGATAAGCATAATCTCAACTTTTGGCAAACCATGTCTGTCGATTACTTTGCCAATGGTGGAAAACCTTGCAGTAAGATTCAGCAAGCTTTAGAAACTAGCGATCGCCTGTTGTCATACCAAATCGAAGATGTTTGGCAAACTGGTCAGAAGATAACTAATCCTCAAAAATACCTAGCTGATGATAATTTCATCGGTGAATCAAAAAAGTTTCTTGCAGCCAATACCCCAATCAAAGACCTGATGTTTCGCCATACCCGCGACACCTTGCGCGAATATTACAAACGTGGCTTCTTAGATAAATCTGTACCAACACGAGAGGTATTTGATAACGCAATTACCCTAGAACCAGAACGAGAAGCCCATTTATATCGTGAAGTCAGCGATTATGTACGCCATTTTTACCGTCTCGCTCAAAAGGAAAATCGTAAGGCGCTAGGGTTTCTGATGACGCTATATCGCAAGCGCTTGACTAGTTCTTTTTATGCGATCGAGAAATCTTTACAACGACGGCTAGATTATCTCTTGACTCAACAAGGTAGCCTATTTGGAGAAGATGATCTTAGAGATCTTGACGATGCCGATGATGCGATTATCGAAGGCTTAGAGTCCTATATGGAGCCTATCGATCCTAAAGAAATTGAATATCTACAAGACTTATTGCAACAATTTGATAACACTGGTGAAGATACCAAACGTTCTGAATTTATTAAAAAACTACGTCAAGAATCCTTAGAGCGTGATAGTGCGATCGTCTTTACGCAATACACCGACACGATGGACTATTTACGCGATACCTTGATCCAGCTATACGGCTCACAGGTCGCTTGTTATTCGGGGCGTGGTGGTGAACTTAATCGCGATGGCACATGGCAGATTGTCAAAAAAGAAGAAATCAAAAGGCGATTTCGTGATGGAGAAATCAAACTCTTACTTTGCACTGAGTCAGCCAGTGAGGGACTAAACTTGCAAACCTGCGGCGTTCTATTTAACTACGATATGCCTTGGAATCCCATGCGAGTAGAGCAACGTATTGGCAGAATTGATCGCATCGGTCAAAAATTTGCAACGGTGAGAATCCACAACTTTTATTACGATGGCACGGTAGAAGCAAAGGTTTATCTCAAATTACGCGATCGCATCAAAGCATTTAAAAATGTTGTCGGCAATCTACAGCCCATACTTGCTCGCGTACCTACTTTTATCGAAAAAGCAGTAATGAGTGCAGACCCACTCGAAGAAGATGTCTTACTATCAGAATTTTTTGAAGCTCCTGATGCTCCATCCATACAACTAGCACTTGATGAAGCTGTGGCAATGGATGTGGAAGCCGATCTTATTGAATTGCGTAAACCCATACCGCGATCTCCCTTTGATGCAGAAGCGATCGAGCAAATGTTTACGCGATCGCTTCTACTACAAAAATCTAGAATCACCTTTGAGGATGCAGGAGACAAGGTTTGGACAATGCAATTACAGCAAAAGTCTTATCAAATTACCTTTTATCCTGATACCTTTGACGAGCATCCATCTTTACGATTGATGACATTTGGCGATCCATTATTTGAACTACTTCTATTCAACTCTTTAGAGGTTAGATAGCAGAGTTGCAAGTGGTTTTAGAGTATTTAGAAGATGGGCAAGGAGATTATACTTATCTAAATTCTCAAATAAAAATAGCGATCGCTAATTTCAAATCAACACCAATCAACTTTGCCAGATCTAATCCAGAAATGACTTCTACAACCATCCAGCCTCCTAACTGATGGAGAGATACTTGGTCTGCCTAGCCAATCTAGTGATACTTGCCATCTTGGACTGCGAGATGAACTAAGTGATAGCAGAATTATTTCTTCGCAGCCACATGGACAGCGCAGACGACCCCACTTCATCAATTTCCTATCCCGAATAATCCAAATTTGACCATTTTTCACAGCATCATTAGAAGGATGAGATGAAACAAACTTGGTTGAAAAGGCTTGTTTAGGAATGATGCGTAGCCATCCCAATAGAAAGCTTAACAAGTTCATAAGACCTCCAAAAACAGATCTCTATCTCCAAGACCCCAGATATCTTGATTTACACAAATGGGACAATTCGGATTATAAGTTGCTCCTTGGTTTCGATCTGTTGTCAAGGTAAACTTGCGTACACGATTAGCGATCGCGTTATTTTCTCCCCGCCATCCTTGCAATCTATGTAAAAACTCTTCGATAGCCATAATTGCCACACTAGTAGTAAAAGTTACTACCGCAGGGCTTGGATTACCTTCCCCAAGTACATAAGCCTCTTTCTTACGTCGCTCAAACTCATCAGGATCAATGCGTTTAAGATTTTCGTCCCGCGCTTGCACGGGATCGATCACTCCATGACATAAGAGACAACTATGTTTAGGCATT
The DNA here is from genome assembly GCF_034931345.1 of Pseudanabaena sp. CCNP1317. Lineage (NCBI taxonomy): Bacteria > Bacillati > Cyanobacteriota > Cyanophyceae > Pseudanabaenales > Pseudanabaenaceae > Pseudanabaena > Pseudanabaena sp. CCNP1317. The sequence continues at coordinate 23,352 of NZ_JAYGIF010000025.1, forward strand.
AAGACAGTAACGCGCCCATCTGCACAAGCAAACCTTAGAGACCCAACATCATTAGCAACCTCTAGCGCAAGCCCAAGATCGATAACAGGTGTAGCATAGTAGTAAGCAAAGCGGTTTAGCAGTAATCTACCCGAATGATCGTCTGTACAGCCAAAAATAATGTCACACGATTTCAATGCTTCATGACAGATATCTTCATTAATCCATTCCTGAAAAGTCTGAACTTCAACATCTAAACCCAAGAGTGAACGAGCAATCGCTTGAACTTTTGGGAGCTTCTGCTTAACATCATCACGGAAAGCACCATGCAGACGATTCAGATTTGATTCCTCTACAACATCTTTGTCAAAGAGAGCTATATGACCAATACCTAATCGTCCTAAAAGCATAGCCACAGCACTACCAGTGCCACCACATCCTACTATACCAACCCGCAATAAGGACAGGTCTTGATTAAGTGATTCACCAAAAGCTAAGGCCTGACGTTGTAGGATAGATGAAGGTATTCCTTTGCCCCTATCTGGATAATGGAGTCGAATAGCATTACCAACAATACGAATCAGGATAAGTGGAATATTCTTGTTTCGGGATACCCACAGTCTGCCAATCATCTCACCTGAAGGCATTAAAATCAGGCTTAATAAATTAGTATCTAAACCATTTCTATTCTTGGCAAGATCTACTAAATCAGGTTCATTGAGATCATCTTGCTCTGAAAACGCTAAAAGATCACTATGACTATGGATAATTGCTACTGTTAGACCTCTTATCTTTGCTTGTTTTAATGTTTTGACAAAAGAGTCTGTCTTCCAAGTAATGTGTAATTGAGATTGCGAGACTACATCTTCATCTGGAACTTTTTCAACTGCGTAGGAAATAAATTTGTGATGTTCTTGTCTATCCCAAGGATCAGATATGATAAACGAATTACCACATAGTAAATAAGCTGCTCCCTCGGTTCCGTCATCATGCTGTAAAAGCTCTTTTAGAAGCTCATAGTGATGTTCCTGTAATGTCAAACTAGCCTTCATCATTTTGCCTCCTTTAAAGCTGTTGTCATCCTAATTAATGTGGTATGGATGCCATCAATTCCAACCCTCCACTCGTTATTGTGCCGAGACCACCTTTGCCAACTTTTGCCATCAAACTGGAAAGGTTGATCGGCTGCCTTGGGGTACTTTGCTGCTTGTGTTAAAGTGACCCAAGGGAACAAATAGAACATATCAGTGGGAACGTCAGGATAACCTGGAGGCAACAAAATCAAAATGTCAGCATTGGGTATGTTGTATAAGCCAATTGGCAGGGTAAAGTCAGACAAAACAATACCCTTATACTTTCCATTCGTTGATTCTCTATAGTTCACAGCATGTTGATTGAGATATAGACGATCTCGTTCGGGTAAAAAACTCATAGCTTAACCCTCTGTAGTTGTCTGCTTACCAGTGAAAAAGCTTTCAACACCTGCTTCAGTCAAGTCTACAAGTTCACAATTCTCAATTTTGCGATCTTCTGTGCTTTTGGTTTCTTGCCAAACACCATAAGTATTGGGATCGACATTCGCAAGCTTTTTAAGCTGAAAACCAGTAATAAAACTTGCCCCCCATTGGAAACGGCGACCGTCAATTGTAAAGAAGAATGAGCGATCGCTACGAAAGGTGATGAATTTTTCAATTCCCTGTTTCTGTAGATTTGTCGTCTCGTCAAGTCGAATCTCTTCAAGTTGACCATTACTAAGCATCTCAAAAATCAAGAACTCTCTTGTAGGAAGCTTGTTTGCAAGATCGAGTAGCTGCTGTCCTGTTACTACAGAATCGTTTATGGAGTGGACAATATCATCAATGCGAACCTTGTAATTAGCAGTCATAGGATTAACCTCTATGTAAAAGTGCTTTGACACTAGATTACATATCTCATCCTAAAAAGTCAACTGTATTCGACTAAAAATCTTTTTTTAGATCATAAATAGTCAAATCAATTTGACAAAAGCTGATCGCTTTTGGCATAATAGTCAAAAAAACTAATTTAAAAATAAATCAGCGAATAGGAGGCATCCATGAAAGATGTTATCGCTGGCAATATGATTCTTTACCGTAAAGCATTACGGCTGTCTCAAGAGCGACTAGCAGAAATGGCAGGGGTCACTCGCCAGAGCATTAACAATTACGAAAAGGGTAAAACTTTACCTGATAGTAAAACTCTCTCAGATTTAGCTTATGTTTTGGGAGTTGGTATAGATGATTTATTACGCACGAAAGATGATGATCAACTCCAGTTTCGTTTTCGTGCTCGCGAGTCTTTTGGGAAATCACCACAGTTTGCTGCTCAAGTTCGCCAACTCTTATCTACCTATACTCAACTTGAAAAGGCTGTTGGACTTCACCCTTATGCTCCAGAAAGTACTCCCTGCGATAAAGTACAGGGTAATGAGGCATATATTCAAGAAATCGCCTCCCAGTTTCGTCATCGCATTGGGCTAGGAGATGCACCAATTGCGAATCTATTTGAAGCAGTAGAAGGTGTAGGACTCAAAGTTTTGCGCCGCCCTATCCAATCAGAAAGTTTTTTTGGATTAGGTGCTTGTAGTTATGATTCAGGCGCATTTGTTTTAATAAATTCCAATGTCACTATTGAACGTCAAATCTTTACTCTGGCACATGAAATTGGACATTTAATCTTTCATCGTGGTGAGTATCAAGATACGTTGAAAGAGGAGGGTACAAAGGATGAAGAGAAATTTCGTGAAGGAGTAGCAAATTATTTTGCTGGTCATTTACTAGTGTGTCAGCCTGAATTTGAGCGCGTATATCGATTTACAAAAGACATCTTAAAACTTAAAGTTCACTTTAGGGTAAGTTATCAAACTATCTTGCGTCGTCTCGCTGACATGAAACAAATTGACTATCAGAAAGAGATAATCAAGATTAAGGGTATCTACAAAAACCGTAATGGAGTTTCTTTAAAAAATTCCGAGGAACTAGAACCAAGCTTAAATCTAAAAGAGTTTCCTGAGAACGTGCGATTTAATAACTTGGTATGGCAAGCACTAGAAGCAGAAGAAATTACTGAAACTACAGCGGCTGAGCTTTTAGACATAAAACTTCAGGATTTGGGTAAAGAACGAATCAAACGTCATAGCCAAGATTCTGATTTCTATGTAATTAAATAAGACTATGACTATGATCTTGGATGCTAATGCCCTAATTGATTTCCACTGGCTGAATGAATGGACATGGCTCCAAGATAACTATAATCCTCTTTTTGTATCTGAAGATATTCTTGGTATTGGTAAGTTAGACGAGAGAACTAAAGAATCTGCTGTTAAATATCTTCAGCCATTGCCTCTCAATACTGAAGAGATATATAGCCTTTACAGAAAGTTTAGACAAGAATTCTCTCCTATTTCCACTGCTGATTGTTCAACACTAGCGATCGCCAAGCAATCAAAACTTATTTGTGGCACAGATGATGGGAAAATGCTCAAAATATGTAACAACTATCAAATTAATTACATTCGGACTTTGCAACTGCTAAAAGAAATGTCTGATACAGGATATAGAACTATTGATCAAGTATTAGAGATGAAAAGAATTCTTATAGAAGATAGAGGAAAATGGATTGCTCCTAATGTCTTGCTAGATTGGGAGCAAAGTCTATAACTAAGGTATTGCTCCATTCACAGAGAAGGGGGTACGGAAAGAGCAGAAATGTGAAAAAGGCGTATTAGTAATTTGAATAACGATCTCGGACTTAGCTGGTAAGTTGTAAGTTGTTGGCGACATTACTAAAGTGATTAACGCAAAGAACGGCAGTGATTGTTTTTGCTAGAGCTAGGCTAAATAACTTTAGGAGACGGGATTTTGAGAACATGACCCATTTCCCCGAAATGTATACTGGCTATGTATTAGAGTCCCTTATCCTAGAAGTTGGCACCATAAATTTGCTGCTGCGGCAAACTTATGGTCACAATCACAAATCGTAAAATCAAGATCTAAGCCCTAACTTGTCTCAGATTTATCTTAGAGCAAATAATCATCAATTATTTGCCATTAAATTTATACGAATAAGTATTTATACTTATTGTAGTTAACACTTTTTCGAGGTTTGAGGGGTTTGCTTGGCGCGTTGCGTTATATTGTTGAGGTATCTGCCCGTTAGTTAGTTGTCGTCATGCCAAAATGGTTTAATACTGCTGGTCCTTGTCAAGTTGATATTCATTACATGCTGCCGTCCACAGGGCGCTTGCCTGAGTTAGTCAATCTAATCTCGCAGCGGAATTATTTTGTCCTCCATGCGCCAAGA
>NZ_JAYGIF010000026.1:0-24638 GCF_034931345.1 Pseudanabaena sp. CCNP1317
CTTAACGATCTGTTTTTGCTTGGATTTCGTTTCTCTTTCTCATCTCGTGAATAATACAGGTTAGTTTGTCAAACCTAGTCTCAGCTTTTCTTTTGCTTTTGTCTACTCCGTCGAACTGACGTTAAAATGGCATAGCCATTTTAGGCTTTGGGATAAGGGGCAGTTAGAGTGGGTAAAAACTTCTCAAACACGCTCTAAAAATGACTAGTCTGGCTATAGAATCTTAGTAGCCGTAATCACTTTTAAAATATGCAGGTTTCTGACAAGTCTGGTTTTGAGAATATATCTATCAATAATCAGGAAATAACTCCTAGTTTTGACGCTAAAAATCCACCAAATCCACAACTAATTGATGCTTGTGTACATTGTGGCTTTTGCCTGTCTACCTGCCCTAGTTATCGCATCATCGGCAAAGAAACAGATTCGCCACGCGGTCGTATCTATTTAATGGATGGAATTAATGAAGGCGATATTCCGTTATCACCTGCGATCGCCCAACATTTTGATACTTGCTTAGGATGTCTTGCTTGTGTGACTACCTGTCCATCAGGCGTACAGTATGACCAACTGATCGAATCTACCCGCGCTCAAGTTGAGCGAAATCATCCGCGATCGCTACCTGAGAAATTATTACGGCAATTTATCTTTTCGACTTTCCCCTATCCCAATCGCCTCCGAGTGCTACTTGCGCCTTTATTGGCTTATCAGAAATTAGGTTTACAAAAACTATTGCGATCGCAGGGTTGGTTAGAAAAGTTTTTGCCCAAGCAACTAGCTGCGATGGAATCGGTGCTACCCGAATTAACTCCCCAAGCTTTTCAGGATAATTTACCCGAAGTAATTGCTGCTCAAGGAGCAAAGCGTTACCGTGTGGGAATGCTCTTGGGCTGTGTGCAGCGTGTATTTTTGCCAGAGGTGAATAATGCGACAGTGCGCGTACTAACGGCAAATGGATGTGAGGTTGTAGTTCCCAAATTGCAAGGTTGCTGCGGAGCATTATCCCATCACCAAGGACAAGAGGCTCAAACTCTAGAACTTGCCAAGCAGACTATTGACGCTTTTGCCGATTTAAATCTTGATGCGTTGCTGGTTAATGCTTCGGGCTGTGGACATACATTGAAAGAATATGGACATATTTTGAAAGATGATCCTCACTATGCAGAGAAAGCTAAGCTTTTTTCTCAAACAGTAAAGGATGTTCAAGAGTTTCTCGATCATGTTGGGCTGACAGCCAAGCTCTCACCATTGCAAGATCAGCCTTTAGCGATCGCCTATCAAGATGCTTGCCATATGCTGCATGGACAAAAAATCAGCCTCGAACCACGTCGTTTGTTGCGTCAAATTCCCAATGTCCAATTAAGGGAATCGGTTGATGCTTCGCTATGCTGTGGTAGTGCAGGAATCTACAACATTTTGCAACCAGAAGTTGGTCATGAATTGGGAGAGATGAAGGTAACCAATCTCACGGATACGGGCGCTCAATTAATAGCTTCGGCAAATGTTGGTTGTATTACCCAAATTCGTAAGCATTTGAAATTGCAAAATAAAAATGTTCTCCTTATGCATCCAATGGAACTATTAGATTATTCTATTAGAGGTAAAAAGCTAGATAACTGATGTTAATTGGAAGCTTTCTTCAAAAACCAAGTAAATGAATGCGGCGCAAAGCACTGCCTTCATTTACTTGGTTTTGATCACAAAGGTTGATAAATTTAGTTCTCGTTGCTTTTTTGCAAATCGTTTCGGGAATATTCAAGGGAATCATGTAACATCAGAGAGATAGTGCGATCGCTTACTAAAAGCTTTTTTACTGTAGAAAAAACAATTTTTTGCCGAATAAAACTTAGATTTGAGTTTTAATTTTAATTATTTAACGTCACATAACACGTTAGATAATTAATATAAGTGAAAATTATAAATATGATATTTATCAAAAATGTTAAAAGATGCAAGAGCGAAAAGGATCTCAACAGTTTGTGATTAGTTCCGAGCAAGAACCAGCTAAGAAACTAAAATTTGCCAAGAATAGTGGATTTCAGACTGAACTGAGAAGACGAGTGGATCAACTTTTTCAAAGTAGTGACCTTAAAGAACGTGATTGTTCTCAGATGTACATGAAGACAGCGATTTTGCTGCTTAGCTTAATCGGGTTATATACTGCCTTAGTTTTCTTTGCCCAGACATGGTGGCAAGTAGTACCCCTTTGCATAGCCCTTGGGGTCATCACCGCAGGAATCGGTTTTAGTATTCAGCACGATGGCGCACACCATGCTTATTCAAATATTGCGTGGGTAAATAAGCTCATGTCAATGGGTTTAGATTTAATTGGTGGAAGTTCCTATATTTGGCATTGGAAACATGATGTCCTGCATCATACCTACACCAATATTGCTGGCTACGATATGGATCTAGAAGTAGGAATCTTTGGGAGACTTTCTCCTTCCCATCCCAGACTTCTATTTCATCGGTGGCAACATTACTATCTTTGGCTGCTGTACGGTTTGTTAGCGATCAAGTGGCATTTTTATGATGATTTTTATTGCTTGATCACGGGCAAAATTGGCGATCGCGCCTACCCTCGTCCTACCAAGGGCAATCTTGCGATTTTCTTTGGGGGTAAGCTCATTTTCTTCACACTTGCCTTTGCTATTCCCTCACTATTTCACTCTGTATGGCAGGTTTTAGCTGGTTATACGTTAGTCGCTGTAACTTTGGGCATCGTACTGAGTGTAGTATTTCAACTAGCCCATGTAGTTGAAGAAGCAAATTTCCCACTTCCTGTGCAAGAAGTGAACGTCATTGAGAATGATTGGGCGATCCATCAAATTGAAACAACGGTGAATTTCTCCCGTAATAATCCCTTTGTGACATGGCTAGTTGGTGGCTTAAACTTCCAAGTCGAGCATCATCTATTTCCGAATATTTGCCATGTTAACTACCCTGCGATTTCCAAAGTTGTCGAGCAAACTTGTCTAGAATTTGGCGTGAGATATAACTATCACACCTCTTTCTGGGCGGGTTGTTTATCTCACTTCCATTGGTTACGCCGCATGGGAAGCACATAAAAAAAGAGCGCTAGGCGCTCTTTTTTTATATTTCAAGAGAGAGCATCCCTTGGGGGCGCACTCTCTTGAAATATTTGGGATTGGTTAATAACTCATGTTACGCAGAGCGAATATCTGCCCTCATCCCCCAGCCCCTTCTCCCAGAGCGGGAGAAGGGGAGCAAGAGAAATAAAATATTAGTTTTTCTGGTTCCCCTCGCCCTTAATGGGAGAGGGGCTAGGGGTGAGGGTATCAGCAACTTCTGCGTAACATGTGTTAATAACTATCGGTTTTACTAACAGTTGTGTTAATTAGTTGTTGATTTGCTTGATTGAGACGATCGGCGATCGCTTCTCGCACATCACGATTTACATGAGTATCGGCAAGAACTTCCTGCGCCATTTCTCGATATTCAGCACTAGTGGTGAGATCCACTTGATCTAGTTGGTTGAGATTTTCATAGATAGTCTCAGGAGAAACCAACACATTACTTTCCATAGTTCATTCCTTACTTTATGACAGGCAAGGGGCTTAAGCCCCTTGTTATAGATTGATTTAGGGTAAATCTGTATTACCCATAAGATAGCGATCGCATTCACGGGCAGCACCACGACCTTCGTTAATCGCCCAGACGATTAGACTTTGTCCACGGCGACAGTCTCCTGCGGCAAAAACGCTAGGTAGACTAGTCGTAAATTGACCGTGATTCGCTTTGACATTACTACGAGGATCGCGTTCCACTCCTAGGGAATCCAGTAAAGGTTGTTCTGGACCTAGGAAACCCATTGCCAGCAAAACGATCTGAGCAGGAATTACCTTTTCAGTACCAGCTACTTGCTTAGGAATGAACTGACCCTTATCATTGCGTTCCCATTGCACTTGCACAGTGTGAACAGCTTTGACCTGACCGTTTTCATCTCCCTCGATCTTAGTCGCAGTCGTGATATAAGCTCTAGGATCGTCACCAAACTTTGCACTCGCTTCTTCCTGTCCGTAGTCCATCTTGTAGACTTTCGGCCATTCAGGCCAAGGGTTATCCTTAGCACGGGTGGCTGGAGGCTTAGGCATGATTTCTAACTGGACAACACTATTGCAACCATGACGAATTGATGTACCCACACAGTCCGTACCTGTATCGCCACCACCGATAATCACCACATCTTTACCTTGTGCCGAGATAAAGTCATCCCCTGACTTACCATTGAGAACTGCCTTAGTATTTGCGGTGAGGAATTCCATCGCAAAATGAATACCTTTGAGTTCGCGTCCTTCAATGCTTAAATCACGAGGTTTAGTTGCGCCCGTACAAAGTACCACCGCATCAAACTCCTTGAGCAAATCTTCCGCAGGTAGATCCTTCCCAATTTCAGTATTACAAACAAACTTCACCCCTTCTTGCTCAAGGATACCTAAGCGGCGCAATACCACTTTTTGCTTGTCCAACTTCATGTTGGGAATGCCATACATTAACAATCCCCCTGGGCGATCGGCGCGTTCATAAACCGTAACCCAATGCCCTGCTTTGTTTAGCTGGGCGGCGGCGCTCAAGCCTGCGGGGCCTGAACCAATCACTGCAACTTTTTTACCCGTGCGCTTAGCAGGCGGTTCGGGGACAATCCAACCTTCTTCCCAGCCCTTGTCGATGATGGAGTACTCAATATTCTTAATGGTCACAGGTGGATTGGTAATCCCCAAGACACAAGAACCTTCACAGGGAGCGGGGCAAACCCGCCCTGTAAATTCAGGGAAATTGTTGGTTTTATGGAGACGATCTAGGGCTTCGCGCCAAAGTCCCCGATAAACTAAGTCATTCCATTCGGGAATCAGGTTATTGACTGGGCAGCCGCTAGCCATGCCACTGATCAGGTTGCCTGTATGACAAAATGGTGTACCACAGTCCATACATCGAGCGCCCTGTGTGCGGAGATTTTCATCGGGCATATGGACATGAAATTCATCCCAATTTTTGATGCGATCGCTTGGTGCTATTTCCGTCGGTGCTTCGCGAAGGTACTCAATAAATCCTGTCGGTTTTCCCATTGCTTTTCGTTTCTATGTTTTGATGAGTCAGCATTTCTGAAATTATGAAACCAATTTTAGGATTTCCGTGCCATAGGCGCGGAAATCCTAAAATTGGTTTTGATAAGTAAGCTATTTGCTATTTGATCAATAGCCCATAAAGTATTTTTAAACTGCTTAACTTGTTCTAAGTATATTTTACGGGTTTCCTTAATATTAGTTAACGTTGCCGTCTGAATAATAAGGAAAAAGTCGTTGGAGATTGACTCCGATTTGAGAAACAGTGTCACAAAGCCCAAAAGAAAGATGGCGGCGCTTTGCTCCACCATCTTTCTTTTGGGTTTTGCTATATATAGCTGTCGCCATTCTTGTTAGAACATAAAACCCAAATAGTGTGAGGCGGCGCTTCGCGCCGCCTCACACTATTTGGGTTTTGAATTGTCCTGATATTAGGTGGCTATAGCTATACAAGATTTTCGTTAATTGTATTTTGGTTATATTATTGGTCTTATGATTACCCCACTCAAACGTAAAAATTTTGATGAGCTTATTCCTGCTGTCCCTACCTCAGAGCAGTATCAATACTATTGGGGTGACGGTCAGAGTGTATTTCGTCGCGTTGCAATTTCGATCGCCTGTGTAATTGTATTCACAATTCTCTATAACCGTGTCCACGAAAATAATCCCAGTAGTTTCGCGGCTCTAGTGATGTTTGTTTGTGCAGCTTTTGGAGGGTTGTATTGGATGTTAGAGCCAGTCGCTCTAGCAAGCATTCGTAATGCCAAGTTGCGACGCTTTGCCTATTGTGGTTTTTGGCAGGCGGAAGTTTTGGATGTTTATGTTTCTCAGGAAGTACTGGCTCGTGCTGAAAAGGTAAACTCACGGGGACGCATGGATGTTAGTTATGATGCGGAAAGTTTTTTAAATATTGAGCTTGGTGATGAGACGGAGTTTGTAACGACTTTACGCTTACCGATGAAGCGCGAACTGAAGCGGATTCGACCTGAGCAGACGGTATATATGTTGCTATTTTCTAACGATCGCCGCTTTGGTCGGGTTAGTCGGATCACTTCTGATGCCTATATTCCCCAATACAATCTCTGGGTGGGAGATTATCCTTATTTACGTCGTGACACTTTTATCGATCTGACTAAATATATGGTCAAGCGATCGCAGAAAGTAACTAGCTAAATTGCGAAACCCAAATAGTGTGAGGCGGCGCGAAGCGCCGCCTCACACTATTTGGGTTTTGATTTGTCCTGATACAGATGGCTATAGCTATACTTTAAAATTGTTGTTGAAAAAGTACTGGGGCATTGACCCGAAACGGCTCTGCACCTAAGGATTTTGGATCGATGCGCCAGCGTTCTTCTATGGTGCTGTACTCGGCTATCTTTTGATCGCGGCGATTGTGTAGCATGACAGTAAAATTTTGCTTTTGGGCTTCAGTGCCGAGCTTAAATAGAAAACTAAACCGCTGCAAATAATCAGAGGCTATCCATCTAGTTGCATTAATCGTGACGATCGCCTGTTTAGCCTCAGCATCGATCTCAATATTTTCCACCCAACCTTCTTGCAAGCGTTGAGTTTTCCACCAAAGACTTGGCTCGACTGGTGCTTGAGGGATGGTGATTGCCTCCTGTGCTGAGGTCTGACTTACAACCACCAATGGTGCGATCGCGCCAATACTTAGCGCTAACAAAACATGATTAATAATTGATTTGCCAACTAATTTGTCAGTCATCCTAAACCTCATAACGTATTTTTCAGGACTTCAGCCATTATAATCGCTTTAGAAAGCGCAAAGGAGCTTAAAGTTCCCCGTTGCAAGACTATCAAGCAGGAGTAACATCATGCCAGTTGTGGCAGTGATTGACTACGATATGGGCAACTTACACTCAGCCTGCAAAGGGCTAGAGATGGCAGGAGCCACCCCCATAGTGACCAATGATCCGCACAAGTTAGCCTCCGCCGATGGGATTGTTTTGCCAGGTGTTGGTTCCTTTGATCCCGCGATGCAAAAATTACGGGCGACAAAGCTAGAACAACCCATTCATGAAGCGATCGCTTCGGGCAAACCATTTTTAGGAATTTGCTTGGGGATGCAAATTTTATTTGAGAGCAGTGAAGAGGGGCATGAATCGGGCTTGGGTATCATCAAGGGACAGGTTAAGCGATTTAGCAATGAGCCAAGCCTGACGATCCCGCATATGGGCTGGAATCAGCTAGAACTAAAACAACCTAATTGTCCGCTTTGGCAAGACTTGGGCGCTAGTCCTTGGATGTATTTTGTGCATTCCTACTACACCGCACCTGTTGATGACTCAGTAACAGCAGCGACCACAACCCACGGTAGTCAGACCGTGACTGTGGCGATCGCCAAAGACAATCTGATGGCTGTACAATTTCATCCCGAAAAATCATCCAGTGACGGGATACATTTGCTATCAAATTTCGTCAGAATGATCAGTGCGTAGCATAATAGTAGAATCTTGAGAGATTTATGAAGATCCAAATGATCAAAAAACTGGGTATTGTTTCTTGTCTGGCTGTAGCTTGTGCTGTGGTTTCGCCATCTGTAGTTCGCGCCCAATCCAATGCAGGATTTATTTTATTTGGCGGAATCAGGGATAGCGCACTTGACTATTGCCTCGATAGTGGCAGCAGCGGTCGTAATGATCGATACTATCTAGAAGTAAAACCACAAAAATTTAAAGTTTCCGAAGTGATCATTACCTATCCCGATCATTTTACTGGTAGCTTTGATACGTCAGACATCAAACTACGCGTAACGGATCAATGCCGTGGTGGCAAAGATTTGGAAATTGAATCAGCAACTTGGGACAAAGAAACTCGCCGCATTACGATCATTCCCAAAGAAGCAATTCCTTCAAAAACAGCATTACGAGCCGTGCTATCTAATGTAAGAAATCCTGACTACAGTGGTTTCTATCAGTTTGATGGCAGAGTTATGCGCGCTGATGTACCAGTCCCTGTCTATATTGGCTCATGGGTAATTACCCTTGACTAATACCAATTCACGAAAATGTGACAACACTTTTGTGAATTAGAAGCCAAACCCAGTAAAGGTTTTATCCCAAAGTACAAAATAGCTTAGCCATTTTGTACTTTGGGATAAAACTATAAAAGTTTACTAATAACCTAAAGAAAATAGAGGAGGGCGCTAAGCACCCTCCTCTATTTTCTGATTTTATTGATATAGTTTTTCAGACCTTGTGCAACTTCAAGTATGAACATTTTAATTAGTAATGATGATGGTATTTATGCGGCGGGGGTAAGAGCGCTAGCTGAAGCTTTAAGTGACACTGAGCATCGGATTACGGTGGTATGTCCAGATCGAGAGCGATCGGCTACAGGACATGCCCTAACTTTGCAAGAACCTTTACGGGTTGATCAAATCGAAGGGGTTTATCCATCCAATATTGAAGCTTGGGCTTGCTCTGGCACACCTTCGGATACAGTCAAATTAGCACTTGATGCATTATTAAGCGATCGCCCTGATCTCGTATTATCAGGCATTAATCGCGGCGCAAATTTGGGAACCGATGTTTTGTACTCTGGTACAGTATCGGCTGCAATGGAAGGAGTACTAGAAGGTGTGCCAAGTATTGCTTTTAGTTTGACTAGCTTCGCCCATTTGGATTTTAGCGCGGCAGCAAATTTCGCCAAGAAAATGGTCAACATGATCGCAACTTATCCACTAGAAGAAGCGATTCTCCTGAATGTAAATATTCCTGCAATTCCAGAGTCAGATATTTGCGGTGCTGTTGTTACTCGTTTAGGAATTCGGCGCTATAAAGATCTCTTTGAAAAACGTATTGATCCGCGTGGCAAAACTTACTACTGGCTATCAGGTGTAGTGGTCGAAGAAGAAGCAGAAGCTGATACAGATATTCAAGCGATTAGAGATAATTACGTAACGATCACACCGCTCAAATATGACTTAACTCTCGCTGCGGCTATTCCTTTTATGAATACATGGATAGAAAAGCTAGCTACACTAACAAGCTGATGTTACGTGGATAGAATTAATTCCTACGATCATCTAAGTCTAGGGCTTGCCCTGTGGCCCAGCCCCTACAAAAATCTAAATTATTGGGGTAGGGGCAATCCCCCCGTGGTTGCCCTGTCGTGCTAGCAGCAAAAGATTCATCATCTGAGTTCCACGTAACATCAGTAACAAGCTCGTAATGTTTGAAGGTGACTCTTTGCACCGCCTTCATGTATTAGCGCGAATAGGTTAGAGTTCCTTGATTAGCATCAAGCTCAGCCATACAGCCAATGGGTAGAGGCGCATTTTCGCCATCATGTCCGAAGGGTAAGTTCATCACAATCGGAATTCCTAAATCCGTCAAACGATCGCGCCATACTTCTTCCATGGTAAAACTGGGAGTATTAACTTCTGCTTGGCTAAACCGACCGATCGCAATACCTTTTAACTTTTGCAGATGCCCCGACCAACGCCAATGGGTTAACATGCGATCAACTCGATAAGGAGCTTCAGATACATCTTCAATTGCTAAAATCACATTTTCTAAATCTGGACAGATATTCGTACCGATGATATGTGTCGCAAGCGTTAAATTTGCGGGTAATAGAACACCTGTTGCTTGACCATTACTCCATCCTTCCCCTGCTAGTGTAATCGCATTCACCTTTCCTTCCAGCCAATCAAATAACTGCTGTTGCGATCGCTCAGGTTCCTTAGCTAATGTCGTGATTACTGGTGCATGTAATCCCCCAATTCCCTTATGTTTGGCAAAGCCCCAGAGTAGAGTCGTAATATCAGAAAAGCCAATTAACCATTTAGGGCGATCGCTCAGTTCTTGCCAATCTAATTTTTCGAGTAGGCGCATTGAGCCGTAACCACCCCTTGCACAGGCGATCGCCACAGAGTCAGGATCATTCCATGCATCGATTAATTGCTGACACCGTTCCTCATCGGTTCCTGACAGATAGCCCCAAGGCTGACTGAGATGTTCAGGTATTACCAGTTCATAACCGCGATCGCGCCAGACTTTTAGCCCCTGCTCAAAGCGTTCCCATTCGCGCAATGCACCGCTAGGAGCAATGATACGCACTTTTTGAGAGGGTGTAATAATCGCAGGGAATTTAGTTGAATGCATAGTTTATCAATATTGCAATTATTAGATAATTACCACAGCAATTCTCATTATGAAAACGATTTGGGGAATTCCAGCACCTTCGGTGCTGGAATTCCCAAATCGTTTTTTTTTGGAAAGCCCGCCAACGATGGGCTTTCCAAAAAACGATTTTTATAATGAGAATTGCAGTAATTACCAGTAATTATTGGTAATTATCTAGTGTTAAGTTATACCAAAGCACAAAATGGTTATACTATTTTGTGCTTTTAAAACCCTTGCTGGGCTCGGTTTTTAATTCACAAAAGTGTTGCTACACTTTTGTGAATTGGTATAAGATCGTTACAGAAGTAAAGGTAAAGTTATGAGCCGTTATTCTCAGCGCGATCGCCAAATCGAGACTCCTGACCAAATATCTCGTGATTCCACCAAAGAGCGCATTGAGATGTTTTTTTGTTTAATGCCAATATTTGGACTAATCCCATCGGTGATCGCTTTGGTGCGGCAAAGAAGCAGTCGCAAAGTTCGCGATGTTAGCCAAGTGGCGATCGCCTTGGTATTTACTTGGGTGATCGCCTATGGCGCAATGGGAGGAGTACCAACCGAGGGGGCAACTTTGCAAGTTACCTCAGAATTAATCAAAGCAACCTTAAGTTCGGGCTATTTTGCTCTTTGTATGTATTTGATGTATCGGTTATATCGCCATCAAGCGATCTCTTTGCCATGGTTAAGGGTTATGGCTGAAATTCAAGAAGCGCGATCGGTAAAACGGGATCAAAAGCATGATAATTAAAATTTGTTTATTTTATAGCGTTTATCAAGCAAGCGAGGTACAAAGTTTTGTTTCCCCACCTTCGGCGGGGAAACAAAACCGTACTTCACCAGACTGATAAACGCTATAAATTTGTAATTATTAGTACAAAGCTGCTCTATGATAGCCAAGCATTTTATTTGAGGAGAATTATTGTATGGGTTTACAAAATGGTAGACGTGCGGCTGGAGGTTTTATGAAAGACTTTCAGACTTTCATTTTGAAAGGAAATGTGATTGATTTAGCCGTTGCGGTGATTATTGGTGGTGCTTTTGGCAAAATTATCACTTCGTTGATCGAGGACATCATTACACCTTTGCTTCTAAATCCCGCTCTTAAAGCGGCTAATGTTGAAGATCTTGCCAAACTACAGATTAATGGCATTAAATATGGTGTGTTTCTTGCCTCAGTGATTAATTTTTTAGTTATCGCTTTTGTGATCTTTCTGATCATTCGTTCCTTTGAAGCGATGAAGCGTAAAGAAGTTCGTGAAGAAGCGGCGGCTGAAGTCAAACCTGACCCTCAAGAGCGTCTGACCTTAGCTGTTGAACGTTTAGCAGAAGTGATGGAATCCAAATAAATTACCAAGTTTATAAGGTTGCGTCCCGCAGGGACGCAACCTTATAAACTTGGGTTTGCAATTAATTACATCCATCTACTTAAAATATAAATATCTGCTTTGCAGATATTTATATTTTAAGTAGATGAATAACTCTAGACTGCCCGCATATCATGTCATTTAGACAATTCAGCCACAAAATTTACCGATCTATATCGACATCTCTCTTAATTTTAGGAATTGCTATTGGTCTTAATGCTTGCTTTAGCCCAAATAATGACAAAAAAACGGAAGTAGATAAATCACCTGTCCCGATTTTCTTATTTATTCAAGCTTCTCCCGATGGTAAGACGATCGAAGGAATTGTCCCCTCCGATTTGGTAGAACAGTTAGGCAGTTTAGATCGGGTAATTCAATCAATTCCTCTAGGTAGCAGTTTTTCATTAATTCAGTTCGGTAAACCACTGGGCATGTTTCAAGTCAGTGGGGTGCGTGGCTCCGATACTTTTGGAGCGATCGCCAGTTTTAAGGTGCAAGTACCAGCCGAAAACGAGAAAAACCAACCGACCAAAAGCTTTGATCCAGCCATTTTACGCCAGCCAAATTTAACAATAGTGGCAAGCGATCGCATTAATCCGTCAAGCGATCGCTCCTACTTTTTTAACTGTCCCAGCAGAATCCAACCCCTTGTACTCGAAAGATCACGTAATTTATTTGTAAACCTTGGGGCAAAACAAGCTGCAATCTCACAGGTAGCGATCGCCTCGTTAGTATGTGCAGATATTGATGGTGACAATCAGCCTGAGATTATTGCAGGTTTGCGCCTCGATAATCCCATTCGTCCCGCAGGATTTGATCCTCAAGTGTGGCAAGAGTTTCTATCCCGTTCGGCTCTTGAACGTCAGGAGTACAGCATGTTAGTCATGATGCGAAAATCAACGAGCGGAGATTGGACTTCAGAACCAATTTTGACCCACACTAGAGCGCTTTCTTACATCAATGATAGTGTCAGTAGCTATGCCCTTTATGGGCTTCAAGATCTCAATGGCGATCGCTATCCCGAAATTGTCGTCCAAGAAATTGGCTTAAACTCGCTTGATGTCCGCGTATTCACACCCACTGTTGATGCTCAAGGTAAATGGCAATGGCGCAGTTATTACCAAAATCAGCGATCGCTCAATATTGTTCAATAAAACCGTTATAAAGGAAAAAGCAAGAAAGCCATAGTTTTCCTTTTTCCTTTTTCCTTTTTCCTTTTTTAATATGCCCCCCGAAAATTCTCTCACTTACCCAGTTCTCTTCAAGGAAGTACGCATTCTTGATGCAGCCTCATCGTCAAATATTTCTGAAACTTTTGCCGATGTTTTTGTTGATGGCGATCGCCAAATTCATCTCAACTTTGATCAATCCCAAATTCCTGAGAACATCAACATTGAGCAGCGGTCAGGTGTCGTCTTAGGAACAGGGCTGATTGATCTTTACAGCACTAGTTGTGAGCCTGGGCATGAATCTACCGAAACGATATCGGAACTAGTGCAAGCAGCGAAAAATGGCGGTTTTACAACAGTTAGCATTTTGCCCAATACTCAACCTGCGATCGATGATATTGCCGCTCTAGAGTTTTGGCGCAATGTGCAGCACAAACAAGGAAATATTCTGCAACCTTGGGGAGCAATTACCAAGGGGCTAGAAGGGAATCAACTCACCGACATAGGAGAGCTAGCTGACTCCGTAGTTGGCTTTACCGATGGCAAAGCCATTAATAATTTACTGCTTGTGCGTCGTGCGATGGAATATATCAAACCGCTTGGTAAACCAATTGCCCTATTTCCCAAAAATCCTGATCTAGCAGGTAGTGGTGTAATTCGGGAAGGGAAATGGTCGATCCAATATGGCATGACAGGCTATCCTACCGCCGCCGAGACGACGGCCCTTGCCGCCTTAATTGAGCTAGTACGACTCACCAAAGCTCCCACCCATTTCATGCGACTTTCTACCGCCCAGAGTGTAGAACTAATGGCTCAAGCAAAAAATGATGGATTACCCGTAACGGCAAGTACCACTTGGTTACACCTTTGTCACTACGATCGCGATTTAGCAACCTATGATCCGAATCTCCGTCTGATGCCACCTCTTGGCAGTGAAAGCGATCGCCTAGCGTTGATTACAGGAATCAAATCAGGAGCAATTGATAGCATTGCGGTTGATCACACTCCCCGTGCTTACGAAGAAAAAGTTGTGCCTTTTGAAGTTGCGCCCGTAGGTGCGATCGGCTTAGAGTTTGCACTCTCCGTCCTCTGGCAAAACTTAGTAGTAACAGAATTACTAACTGCTAGTGAGCTTTGGCAAGCTCTTAGCGTTAACCCAGCTAAAACTTTGGGACTTGCACAACCCAAACTCGCAACTCTTTTCGATCCAAGCTTAGAGTGGCTAGTTACAAATAATGCGATCGCCTCTCAATCGAGAAATAGCAACTATATGGGGCGATCGCTTGTTGGTAAAGTTCTCTAAATCAAGAAGAACCCTAATCTCTTCCTAGCAAATAAGTAAGTCTAGGGCTGGCACGGGGGCACAGCCCCTACAAGATCTAAAATTTACAGGTAGGGGCATCCCCCCGTGGTTGCCCTGTTATGCTCTAGCAGCAAGAGGTTCATCATCTGAGTTCCGCATAACATCAGTAAATTAGAGAACTCTTAGGATCGTGGGGATACTATGCAAAGTAGTTAACTGGCGAATGGCAGCGATCGCCTGTTGGAAGTTGTACTCACTGACCCTTTGCGTTACCACCACAATTTCAGCTAACCCATCATGACTTGTATTTTTTTGTAAAATTGCATTCAAGCTAACGCAGTGTTTACCAAAAGCAGTACCCAGATCGCCGATCACCCCAGGTTTATCATGGGTTAGCAGTCGTGCATAGAACTGATTTACGGTGTTTTCAATTGGGGCAATTTTAGCGTAATGCTCATGGGAGCAGCCCATTAATTGATTTACTTGATTGGGCATAGATTTCAAGGCTGCCACAACATTGATAATGTCGGCAACCACAGCACTAGCGGTTGCGCCTGCACCTGCGCCGGGACCTGAAAAAACAACTTCACCAATGGGATCGCCTTCAATGCGAACGGCATTAGTGACACCATGAATATTCGCAAGGGGATGTTGAATCGGGATTAGCGTAGGATGTACCCGAATTTCCAAATCAATGTCATTTTTGTGATCGGTACGCCGCGCAATTCCTAAGAGCTTAATTGTAAAGCCTAACTCTTTAGCATAGCCAATATCAGCACTAGTGATCGAGCGAATACCCTCTCGGTAAATGTCCTCAAGTTTGACGCGATCGCCAAAGGCAAGACTTGCCAAAATCGCCATTTTATCGGCAGCATCATAGCCATCGACATCGGCGGTGGGATCAGCTTCTGCATAGCCCAATTGTTGAGCTTCAGCAAGGGTTGCGTCAAAATCAGCACCCTCAAAATACATGCGGCTAAGAATGTAATTAGTTGTGCCGTTGACGATTCCTGTCAATTCACTGATGCGATTACCGCCGAGACTTTGCTTAAGGGCTTGAATCACAGGAATACCACCACAGGCAGCAGCTTCTAGCATTACATATACGCCTTTTTGTTTGGCGGCAGTAAAAATTTCATTGCCATGTCTAGCAATTACGGCTTTATTCGCGGTAACAACATGTTTGCCATTGGCGATCGCTTTTAAAATCAAACTTTTGGCTGGCTCAATTCCGCCAATAACCTCAACCACAATATCGATCTCAGGATCACTAACTATCGCAGCCAAATCATCTGTGACAATGCTGGAAGCGATCGCCACATCACGCTGCTTGTCTAGCGATCGCACACCTACCCGCGCGATTTCGATATCAGGTAGCAAAGGATGGCGACCCGCAGGGTCTTGGAAAATTTTGGCAACACCTGTGCCAACTGTTCCTAATCCGAGAAGTCCAACTTTATATGTCACAGTCTTATTTTTTTGATTTTCGTCGATTTCAATTAGCTTTTATTGTAGTTTTTTTGGGGACGCGATGAATCACGCATCTGCACTCAGCAATTCTCATTAAAAACATCTTTTTTTGAAAGTCTGCCGTTGGCAGACTTTCAAAAAAAGATGTTGGTGTTTCCAGCGCCTTTGGCGCTGGAAACACCAACATCTTTTACATAATGAGAAATGCTGATCTGCATGAATGAAGGGGGGCGTTTCGCGCCGCCTTCATTTATTAGGATTTTACTAAAATTAAAAAGGAAGAGATTGCATGGCAGTCTCTTCCTTTGACAAAATAATAAAGTTAAAAAACAAAAAGCAACGGCTACTACATAATCCAAAAACTAATCCAAAAACTAAGCGGCGATCGCCATCAAAGCCTCTTTACTCGACTCTTTTGAGTTTGATAAATTCAGTCCCATATTCATGTCCATATCGACAACAGCAATTTGAGAACAAGGAATTGTATCAGCATGAATTAAACCAGAAAAAACACATTCACAGATTTCTAGTAAGGCATCTGCTGGAGCCGCAAATTGGATACTTTGATTTGGGAATACTACTCTTTCAAAAAAACTAACATTAGGTTGAGCTATGCGAATAATTTGCGCAGACTCGGTGTCGTTACGATAAATGCAGATTGATTGATTAAATTGAGATTCTAAGTTGCTGGAATTAATTTTTTGCGCTTGTATATTAAACATTACGATCTCTTGTGAGTAGCCACTAACTTTACTGGTTCATGATCCCAGAGTAGGGGATCGTCTCATGGCTAGCAGTGATATAGCGCACATATTCCAAGTTTCTTAAGCTTTGGGGATCGATTTTCTCATGGTTTGTGAGAGTTAGTCACAAAGTAACTAACTCTCACAAACCATTAAAATTAACGCGAGTTCGATATAGCCATTTGCGTCGTGCGAAGCACGACGCAAATGGCTATATCGAATTGACATTAAAATTAACGTCAGTTCGATGAAAGCGAAAAATGGTAAGAATCGCTTAGCGATTCTTACCATTTTTTGCCATTTGCAGCTTGCGAAGCAAGCCGCAAATGGCTATATCGAACTGACATTAAAATTAGGATAGCTATAGGGTTGATTTTTATCGCGTAAAGCAGTGTAATCTATGGATTTTTGCCTAAATTAATCCCAAAAATATTATTTAAGCGATCGCGAACCCATGATAAAGCAGCATATTGCGATCGCTGTAATTCTTCTTCATTGAGTAATCCCAGACTGATTAACACCTGCTGTCGCTCTGATAATTTCAGCGCAATCTGCTCGCCTAATTCTTTATGCTCACTGAGCAGCTTTTGTAACTGCTGACGCTCCACCACAAAGAGAACCGTATCTACAGTCAAAGCCCGAACCGTTGCTGTCCGAGGCATACCAATGAGTAGGGAAATCTCGCCAAAAAATTCGCCTTCACTTAATGTCGCGATCGCCTGATTATTTTTCTCAGAAAAGATTTCGACAACACCCGACAAAATGATGTAAAACTCTTCACTGGGATCATTCTCCCGACAAATGATTTCACTGATGTCAAAATGTTTACGATAGCCCCTAGCGATTAAAGCAAATAGTTCTAATTCTGTACATCTCTCGAAATAAGATATTTTCCGTAATAAATCGCGTAGGCTTTTGGTACTTATTTCATTACTAGCTGGAGACAGCACAGAATTTATCTGTTTTGTATTTTGCAACTGTTGATCGCGATCTTCTTCTGGATTTGGTGGTGCAATAATTTGTCTCATTGCTTCAGGATTATGCAGGATAATCTCTCTAGTTGGGAAAGGAATTCTAATGCCTCTGGATCTAAACTCGTAGGCAATCCGAAAATTAATGGAACTCCGAATTGGCTCATTAGCATCAGGATCATCAATCCAGACTAATAGCTCAAACTCCAGTGATTCTCTTCCAAATGCTAGGAACCAAACTTCTGGCGGTGGATTTGACAATACTCGCGGTTCATGCCGAGCCGAAGTTAGCAATGCTTCAGTTAAGACTAATAGATCGGTGTCGTAAGCCACGCTAACGGGGATATGAATGCGGCAAGTATGTCCTGCATAACTCCAGTTAACTGTATTGTTTTCAATAAAACGTTGATTTGGCACAATTACGAATAAATCATCTTCAGTGCGAATAATAGTGGAACGAATCGAAATTTTTTCAATTGTGCCTTTGAGTTCGCCAATTTCTACGTAATCACCAACCTTGATAGTTTGCTCGAAGAGTAAAACTAGTCCACTAATAAAGTTGCTAGCAATATTTTGTAAACCAAAGCCAATCCCAATCCCGACTACGCCCGCAATCACTGCTAGAGAGCTAAGATCTATGCCAGCAGTTTGCAAAATAATTACACTGCTAAGAGTAATCAGGAGATATTTGATAAATACAGTTATTGCTTCTTGCAATCCACGATTAATCCGAAGTTTGGTTAATAGCGATCGCCTAATAATTTCGCTAATGATTCTTGATACAAAAAAAGCTAAGACAATGAGACCTAGCAAAGAAGAGATCGTAGCGATCGAAAACTTAGTACCTCCAATATCTAAAATTTGAGCTGTGAAGATTGCATATAGGTTTGTTAATAAAACATCCATCTTTTAGTTTAATTTCTCCACAACAACTCAACCCAAATTAACTTTAGAAAGTATGGCTAAGTGTGGTTTTCTAAAAATAACAATTCCCATTCATATCCTAATTTACTTCTTAATTTACTAGTTTTGAGTTGTATAAACTACAGTCGCATTTGCGTTGGGTATTTCTGATTTTTTAAGCTGAGTGTTGATCTTGCCCAAACCATCCTCGGTTCCAATCCATATTTGTTGATTATAAACAAGCAAATTAATCACTGAACTACTTGGCAAATTATAAATCGATGATGTAATTGCGCCATTATAAGTATTGGCAAGAACTAACCCATCTCTCATACCAATCCACAACTCACCATTTTTATGACTCGCCAGAGCCACAATATCTCGTCCAGTTACAGCATTAATGCGGGCGATCGCCTTATTAGTTTTTGGATTAATTTCAAACACATTGCGAGGAGTACCTGCCCAAATCTTACCCGATGGCTCCACGGCGATCGCTTGGACAATTTGACCTGATACATAGGGAATCCTTGCGGTGATTTTGGCTGTTCCAGGGTTGATTTTCACCAGTCCATTTAATGTACCGACCCAGAGATTACCAGCATTATCAAACTGCATCACATTGGCGGCTGTCCCTGGAAGATTGGGCATTCTGGCATAGGTTTCAGCATTGTAAGGACTGATGCGGGTTAATCCTTGATCAGTTCCGACCCAAATAAAACCTGCCCGATCCATCGCTAGACTAAGAATTCGGCTGGAAGATAGTTGAATCGCGATGTTTTCAATTTTGCCAGAGCTAGGCTCAATCTGATACAGGCCTGAGGTTGTGCCAACCCAAAAATAGCCACGACGATCTTCTAATAGGGCGGTAACCGTGGAATTGGGTAAAGAGATGGAGTTAACTGCCGCACCAGTTCTCTGATCAATTTGCATCAAACCTTGCCAAGTACCGATCCATAGTCTTCCCTGATAATCGATGAGGGTGGAGCTAACTCGACTATCTAGATTTGATGCGGGATTACGGGCAAGAAGAATATTATTTGCTGGTATATCTGAATTATGCTTGTCAGGATTAATTGCATTGGCGCTGTTAACGACTCCATAGGTTACGGTGCATAAGCTGACTACATTAACTATTACGGAAATTAATGTACTGGATAACGCAATGGAGATTTTTTTGGCTACCAACATCTTTACCACCATCATTAGTCGCTATATATGCTCTTTTAAGCGTCAGATGTTAACACAAGAGATTGCGATCGCCACATCAATTTTAGACATCCTCTATAAAACCCAAAATAGTAATGGCGGCGCTTCGCGCCGCCATTACTATTTTGGATTAAAGGTGGCGCTTCGCGCCATCTTTAATCCTATGGTTTTGGCTCTGGAGCTACGGG
Source organism: Pseudanabaena sp. CCNP1317 (assembly GCF_034931345.1). Classification (NCBI taxonomy): domain Bacteria; kingdom Bacillati; phylum Cyanobacteriota; class Cyanophyceae; order Pseudanabaenales; family Pseudanabaenaceae; genus Pseudanabaena; species Pseudanabaena sp. CCNP1317. The sequence continues at coordinate 19,549 of NZ_JAYGIF010000026.1, forward strand.
TGCGGGTGCAGGTATCTCAGGTTGAACTGGCTGAGGTGGTGGCTCTAAGGGCGCAGGTTGTGCAGGTGGTGGCTCTATCGGTGTTGCCACAGGATTGTTAGTTACAGGTGTCGGCTCTGTCCTTACTGGTTCTGGAGCATTATTGTTGGCTGGAGCAGGATTGTTGGAATTTGCTTGTGGAACAGCAGGTTCCGTCCTAGCGGCTGTTGGTTCTTCACGTCTGGGGGCAGGTGGTTCTTCACGGCGATCATTGCGATCGCTATTTGCGGCTGGGCTTGAATTATAAGTAACTTTATTGCGGTTGGGATTTTCAGTAGGTTTAGGTAAGTCAGCACGGCGAAACTCAATCTTACTTGCTTCTCTAACCGTCGCGGTAACCCCAAATTCTGAGGTGATCTGTGGCAAGCTTGCCAACTGGGTACTAAATCCAAAAATTAGAGCATTGTTCGCAATTCGCTTATCAATACTTTCTCTATCAATGCGTTTTGGAGCTGAAGCCTTACCATCGGCTTTGATCCTGATTTCTTCACCTTTGCCAAGGGTGACAATTTCTGATGTGCTTTTGAGCAAGACCGTGACAGTGCCATCAAGCGCAATCACCCGACGATCTTCCGCCGCCTTAGCTGGAATTTCTAGATACACCGTGCCATCGTTGCTAGAAATTTCGCCAAAGGGGGTTTGGACTTGAGCTGGGGATTTGCGATCGCTAGCCGCCCAAGCTACTAAGCGCCCAGAGGTAAATTCAACTTGATTTTGCGGTCTGAGGGTTAAGGTGGATTTTCCGCCAATTCTGATAATCGCACCACTGCGTAAGGTCACCTGAGCAGTTGAAGAGTCCTCGGTGCTAACGCTTTCATTTACCTTAAGGGGGACACCTACAGTCGCAGGTCTTGCCGATGTGGCGTTAACATATTTAACGCGCACAGGGAAGCTACGAATTTCACTAATTTCGGCGATCGCTTCGGTCGGTAAAGCCTCAGAACTAAAAGGTTTAGGAGGCTGATTAATTGTGCAACTAGGCAGAACTACGACCGCTAAAGATAAGACCAAAAGCGGCAAAATTTGCCTAGAGATTTTGAATAACTGCCAACGCTGCATCGTAAATTTTTTGTAGAGTCTACAAAGCCAGTTTTTTCGCTATACTAGAAAGTCTGGTTAAAACCGTAAATTCTAATGTATATATATTAGTTCTAACTTCGTTGTTTGACCATAGCTAGTAGTAATTCTCATCATAGCTGTGAGACTGCGCCGTAGCCGCAATCCCTCAGATGTAAATCTATCTTTTAAACGAGTAAGAGTCAAAAGCACATGGCAAAGAGTAATTTGCAGGTCATGCTGACCAAAAATGTTACAAAATTAGGCAAACTTGGCGATTTAGTAGCTGTAAAGCCTGGTTATGCCCAAAATTTCCTCATACCTCAAGGTTTAGCTATTCGTGCTACCTCTGGTGTGATTAAAGAAGTTGAAAGACGTAAAGAAGTTGAGCGTCAACGTTTGATCGCTATTCGTCAAGAAGCAGAAAGCCGTAAGACCGCATTATCAACTATTGGTGGCTTTATTATTAAGAAAAAAGTCGGCGAAGGTAATGCAATTTTCGGGACTGTGACCGATCGCGAAGTTGCTCAGTTGATTACCGCAAAGTCGATGCTAGAAATCGATCACCGCGACATTACAATTCCTGAAATTAATCAAACAGGTACTTTTGATGTTTCGATCAAGCTTCATGCTGAAGTCACCGCAACTATCAAAATTCAAGTTATTCCTGAATAATCATCTCCAAAAAGAGGCGGCGCAAAGCGCCGCCTCTTTTTTTTGACAAGGGGCTTAAGCCCCTTGTCTGATTTTTACGAGTTCTACGGCTAAGGCGATCGCCTCGATCGTACTAGCAGGATCGGCAATACCTTTGCCAGCAATATCAAAAGCTGTCCCATGATCGGGTGATGTGCGAACAAAGGGCAACCCAATTGTGGTATTCACAGCCCGATCAAAGGCTAAGAGCTTAACGGGAATTAAACCCTGATCGTGGTACATCGCAAGATAAGCATCGTAACCAAGTGTTACGCGATCGCGATCGCTCCAAGCCTTGGCAGGATTGATCCACATCGTATCGGGTGGAATTGGGTTTGTAACTTGGACGTTGGGGTGTTGCTGACGATAGCGATCTATTAACGGCTGTAACCAGTCCCTCTCCTCGCGCCCTAGTTGTCCCTGTTCACCACTATGGGGATTGATCCCCGATATCGCAATCCGTGGATTTGTAATCCCAAAATCTTGCAACAGCGATCGGCGGAGTAATTCTAATTTCTGCTCGATTAACTCTGGTGTAAGTTGCTTGGTGACTTCGCTCAAAGGAATATGCACCGTTGCTAGCAAAGTACGAAACACCCAGTCTGTATGAGGAGATTTACCCACAAACAACATCCCAAAATCATCAACTTGGCTCCGCTCAGCCAATAACTCAGTCTGTCCTGCATAGTCATGCCCCGCTTGTTTCCATGCTGACTTAGCGATCGGTGCGGTAACGATCGCATCAAAATTTCCTGCGAGAGTTGCAGCGATCGCAGCATCTAAATAAGCAAAACTAGCTGCCCCACTTGCGCGATTGCCAATTCCTAAAGAAATCTCCTCATTAGTGCGGATATCGACAATCTCTAGGCGATCTGGATCAGCCATCAGTAAATTGTTATGATTTCTCAACAAATCATAGGTTTCCCCTAGATAGCGGCGATCGCCAAAAACTGTAAACGTTGCATCCAGTCCTAATAAATGGCGATCAGCTAGAGATTTTAGAATGATTTCCGTACCAATTCCTGCGGGATCGCCTATAGTGAGAGCTATTCGCGCTCTAGAGTTAGGCTGAGATTTTGCTCTGGAGCTTGTGTAGTCATTCCGCAGAATATTCATTAAGTCAATTAAGTAATTCTCCAAAATTTTAATACACGCGATAAGATCGTGATCCGCCGTTAGCCCTCTTGACCACAACCAACGATGTCTGTTGATATTTCCTTAGAAACTCTCTGGAATCAAGTTCTCGAACTGCTTGAAAGCCAACTTAGCCGTCCAACCTATGAAGGATGGATTAAGACAGTTGTGGCTGATGAGCTTACGGCTGATCGCTTGACTATTCGCACGCCTTCAATTTTTGCTAAAAATTGGCTGCATAAATATTATGTTCAAAATATTACGGATGCAGTCACGGAAATCCTTGGCTATCCTGTAGAAATTCATATTGAGGCGGCTCCAAGTAGTGAACCACCTACGGGTCAACCTGAGCTAAATCTTAATCTTGATGGTGCTGAGATTAGTCAAGATGGGATGTTGGAAACCGCGATCGCTGCTGAGGCAGTTCACGCCATGGCGGCGGCAATTCCTACCACGCTCAATAATGCCCAAAGTCCTCAGTCATCAGATAGCAATGGTCACGTACCACGTCCTAGCAACCTCAATGCTAAATACAATTTCAATCGTTTTGTAGTTGGTTCCACCAATCGCATGGCTCATGCGGCGGCGCTTGCCGTGTCCGAGTCCCCTGGGCGTGAATTTAATCCTTTGTTTTTATGCGGTGGTGTGGGCTTAGGCAAGACCCACCTAATGCAAGCGATCGCCCATTACCGTCTAGAAATCGAACCGAAAGCAAGAATCGCCTATGTATCGACAGAGCAGTTCACCAACGATCTAATTTCGGCAATTCGCAAAGATAGTATGCAGAGATTTCGGGAACTGTATCGCGAGATCGATATGTTGATAGTTGATGACATTCAATTTATCGAGGGTAAGGAATACACTCAGGAGGAGTTTTTCCATACTTTTAATACGCTTTACGAAACTGGTAAACAAATCGTATTAGCCAGCGATCGCCCACCTGCTCAGATTCCGCGTTTGCAAGAACGACTTTGTTCACGGTTCTCCATGGGATTGATTGCAGATATTCAAGTTCCCGATTTGGAGACACGCATGGCAATCTTGCAAAAGAAAGCTGAATACGATCATCTCAAAATCCCTGCCGATGTCCTCCATTACATCGCCGCTAGCTATACTTCCAACATTCGCGAATTGGAAGGAGCGTTAGTGCGAACTGTTGCTTATATCTCGATTTCGGGATTGCCAATGACAGTAGAAAATGTCGCACCAGTTCTCAATCCTCCCAAAGAACCTGTAGAAGTATCTGCCGAGATGGTTTTGAGCGTAGTTACGGAAATGCTGAATATAGATCTAGCCGATCTGTTAGGAAATTCACGACGCAGAGAAATCAGCCAAGCCCGTCAGTATGTGATGTATCTCATGCGTCAACACACGAATCTCAGCTTGCCCAAAATTGGTGAAGCGGTAGGCGGCAAAGACCATACAACGGTGATGTATAGTTGCGAAAAGGTCGCTCAGTTGCAATCAACTGATGGTGATATCGCGCAGTTGTTGAGGCAGTTAAGCGATCGCATCTACCTCGTTGCTCAAACTAAAAATTAACGGAATGGACAGCGCTTTGCGCTGTCTACACTTACCACACTAAAAAACTATGCAGATGATTGATTTTGCCGTAAATGGAACTTTAATGCGAGGACTAGAGTTAAATGGTAACTTGCAGAAGGTTGGGGCAGTATTTGTAAGAGAAGATGTAACAGCACCTATATATCGGCTTTGGACGATCGCCGATCGCCATCCTGCGATGCTACGAGTTAGCGAAAATGGACAAGCGATCGCCTTAGAGATCTGGTCAGTTACTCCCGATGCTTTGGGTGCAATTTTATTGTCTGAGCCTGCTGGTTTATGTATTGGCAAAATTATTTTGTCTGATGGACAAGAGGTTTTGGGTGTTCTTGGCGAACCATTTTTATGTGAAGGACAAAAGGAAATTACTTCCTATGGTGGCTGGCGAGCTTACACCGCAAGTTAAACCCAAAATCTTTTGGATATGTTAGAAAGCAACTTGTCGTTGCAACGGAACTTACTCTGAGCATCATAGAGATGGGTGCGACCTTGACATAATACGAAGATTGTAGAACAATGAAAGAATAACGAAGGAGATCAAGAAAGAAAATGTCGGCAAAGTTAATAAGTGTAGAAGGCACAAAAGTAAAAATCGAACTTACAAT
>NZ_JAYGIF010000027.1:0-24384 GCF_034931345.1 Pseudanabaena sp. CCNP1317
CTTTGCTTCTTGATTACACTCTGTCATGAGAAAATACATCTATTATTATTCTGAAGAGCCTAATTCTAATAGCTTTTAGGCTCTTTTTCTTGTTCTCGTTCCCCTTGTCATGCATAATTCAGGCTAGGGCTGGCACGGGGGATTGCCCCTACAAGATCTAAAATTTACAGGTAGGGGCAATCCCCCCGTGGTTGCCCTGTTATGCTAGCAGCAAGAGGTTCATTATCTGAGTTCCACGTAACATCAGTTATTAAGTACTTGTGCAAAATAAATTACCCGAACCCGTAAAGTTGCGCCCCTGCGGGGCGCAACTTTACGGGTTCGGGTTTGTAATTAATATTGGTATTACCTGATCAATTTTGATCAGGCTGCTCCTGCGCTAAAATACAACAAAAACCATATGTCAAATAGCCAAAGCGATCGCCAACAGCGTAGTTCTAAACCGAAAAAAATATCTAAGATTAAACGCTTTTTTAAATGGTTAGAATGGCGATTTGCGACACCAGAGTTTATTGGGGGGATGTTTACCGCTTTAACAGTATTCTTCTTTATGGCGGCGACCAATACCCTCTCGGGTTGGCTCTATGTAATTAGTGGCGTAAGTTTTGCATTATTAATTGTAGGGGCAGTTATGCCCAAGCGCCTATTAGCGGAAATGGTAGTAAAGCGATCGCCGATTGATCCAGTCAGTGTGGGTGATGATCTATGGGTGGATTTGACTATTCAAAATACGGGGCGAACTGACAAGAGATTACTGGAAGTGCGTGATATCTTACCCGAAAATCTTTCAAATATTTTGCAACAGGAAGTGGTAATTGAGATGATTGCACCACTTCAGGAATATCACTGGAACTATGAGGCAAAAACTACTAAGCGCGGCGTATTTTGGTTTCGATCAACAGAAATTGCTACCGCCAGCCCCTTGGGATTATTCCGCAGTCGTCGCGCTTGTCCATCGGGACACAAAGCGATCATTTATCCAACGGTGCTACCCCTCGATCGCTGTCCCTTGGTTGATCAATTAGGAAGTGATACGAATCCGCGCCAATATAGCGATGACCATAATTACAGCAATGCCACCGAAGGTTTAACGAAGACTTTGCGTCCCTATCGTTGGGGTGATCCAACCCGATTAATCCATTGGCGGACTAGTGCCAAGTTTGGTGAATTGCGGGTGCGAGAATTGGAAGTCACCATTGGAGGGCAAGAAGTGGCGATCGCCCTCGATAATTCTGTCGGATGGGAGCCTCAAGCTTTTGAAGAGGCGGTAGTAGCGGCAGCTTCGCTCTATTTCTATGCTCAGAGATCAAAGCTAAGTGTCAGACTCTGGACAAATGATACAGGTATCGTCCAGAGTGATCGCGCAGTATTAGAGACCTTAGCCGCCGTAAATATGGCTACGAGTTCCGCCGATCTGTTCAAGGACTTGCCTGATTTGCCTGTAGTTTGGATATCCCATCGTAGCGACAGCATAGGCTATTTGCCCCTTGGGAGCCGTTGGTTACTATGGCAAGCGTCAGGACAATCATCACAAGTATCAGTTCCCAATCAGCGATCGCTTGGCTTAACAATTGCAACAATGCTAGATGCTGAAGATACAAGTTACAAATCTTTGCGATCGCAACTTCAAGGTTATCTAACGCTTTAAGTCGCTAGATCCAAAGCCTGAGGCGCACGCTGCGCGTGCGCCTCAGGCTTTGGATCTGGGTTTTAATTATGCCCAGCTACTTATCCCAATTCACAAAGGTGTGGCGACACTTTTATGAATTGAGAATCAAACCCAGCAAGGGTTTTATAGCTGTCGCCAAGTGTATGAGGACATAAAACCCAAGAAGAGAATGGCGGCGCTTCGCGCCGCCATTCTCTTCTTGGGTTTTGATTTTGTCCTAACACAATCGACGGTAGCTATAAAAGCACAAAATGGCTCCGCCATTTTGTGCTTTGGTATTAGACGGACTGACGATTGCTATACTTTTTGATACCGCGTTAATATCGCAACTTCTCCGTTCGCATCGACTTAAAAATGGTGGTATGTCATGGCGCTCAAAATCGGCAGACTTGAGATTGGGTATCGCTTGCTAATTTCTCTAACCGCGATCGCGATCGCCTATGGATGGATCGGTACTCAACTATGCACTTTATTGCGTGTTGGTGATTATCTAGTCGGAGGTCTATTGTTTGTATTGAGTGTTGTTGCCATATTTGCCATACCTCAAAGTTTGGGTGGACTATTGGCAGCGATCGCCGCCGTGATTACAGTCTATTGGCAATCCTCTGATATCACCTACAGCTTGATTACTGCGGGTGTCTGCCTAGGGCTGTATTTAATCGGGTTTCAGGATGTCCGCTATGACACTGCACCAGAAAAAAAGCTATCTATCATTGAGATTATCGCCACATCGATCACAATTGGATTTATGGTGCAGACTTCATTACTAGTTTTACTGATTCCGATCAGTTGGGTGACGAGTGCTGCTATTGGTGCGATCGCTGCTGCAATTACCCTCATTGGCAGACAATTAGCCTATATCGATCTATCTCAAAAAATGATTTGGCAATTATTTGGTGGAGTGACAATTAGCAGTCTAGCGATCGGCTTTGTGATTAGAGCGATTTTGTATGCCACAACTAGAGAAGTTAACCTGCTATAGATGATCTACTCTCCCATCAAGGGAGAGATAGGCTGGGGGGGAGTGATGGCTCCACGTAACATCAGTTATCACTGATGTTACGTGGAACTCAGATGATGAATCTCTGGTTGCTAGCACGACAGGGCAACCACGGGGGGATTGCCCCTACTCCAATAATTTAGATTTTTGTAGAGCTGTGCCCCCGTGCCAGCCCTAGACTTAGATGATCGTAGAATTCTATCCATGTAACATCAGTTATCATTAAAAATTGCAGGATACTTCCATTCATATTTATTAGGAAATACAAAATTGGTAAAAGACATAGAGATGCTAATATCCTGTGACTTGACTGCATGCCACCAACCAACAGGCATAAATATGGCATCACCTGGATTTAAGGTCACTTCAATAATGGGAATTTTTTGAAATAATGGATACTTATCATAATCAGGGTTCTCAACATCTACTTTACTAAAAACTCCACGATAGTTGTACATCATGTGAGTGTAGTAGGGTGGAATGATTTTCCATGTTTTACGACCATAGACCTGAACAAATATTAGATTTGCAGGATCGTGATGCCAAGGGGTAATTGTTCCCGCAGGTCCAAACCAGAAAAAGACTTTGCCATCAACATCATGAGGATTGAGATATTCAGGAAATATCTCAATGTCATTTAGCAACCCTCGCAAAGCTGTTTTTTCGAGGTTGCCATTGTTTGCCACCATGTAATAGTTATTCGTTTCGCCACCATTTACAACATTGTCAGCATAATCAGCCATTCGCATTTTTTGGCGATGCTGGTCAACATTAATTTCATATAAACGATCGCGATCGCGATCGCCTTGTACTTCTATCTCGACCTGACCATAACTATCTTTTAAATAATCAGGATTCCAAAGGGAAAGTGCTGACCAATTTTTCGTAATCTCAGTAAGGATGATGGGAGTATTTTTAGCATAGTAATTTGCTAGAAAATCAGCTCGTGAGATATCAGGTTTACTGTCAATGGATTGAGAATGCGGAGCAAGGGAGGCTAACTCAGCGATGATATTGGCATAGGATTCAGACTTTTGCAGTAATTGGACAAATTTATGTCCTGATTGAAAATAAGGATTTTCATTGACAGAGCTTACTTCTAACCTTGCTGAACTAGGACTAATCCCATGTACAATTAGCTGCTGCACAATTATGTGATCATCAATACCCGCAAACTTACTATCCGCAATCCAGCGCCGCCACTCATCGGTAATCGGCTCAGAAGTAGCCATAATCCGAGAAAAATAACGAGGATCGAAAGTAGAAAATCTAGTTTGGGGTGACTGGATATTAGATGGGATAGTAGATTTTTGCTGCATAATCCCCCTCTTTTGTGGCTCTCTTATTAGGGTTGTTATATTTCTAGCATTTTATTCGGCAATCTTCATATGGCAATATAAGTTTTGCTTAGGACATACAACGTTTTGCGCTCAAACCCTAACCAAGAAAAAGCTCAAAAGTGTTCCAAAGAAACACTTTTGAGCTTTTTCTTGTGGTTCGTTTGATCGGTAATTGCTGTAAAACCAAAAAGATGAGTGGCGGCGCGAAGCGCCGCCACTTATCCTCGATATGTAACAATTCTAAATCATTTGCAAGAAAGGCAAGGGGCTTAAGCCCCTTGTTATGTAGGCTTTTGGCTCTCGCAGCTCATTTTAGGACTGCTATAAAACAGCGATCGCCGCGATATCAAATCAAAATTTTTGTAACTTTTGCAATTTGCTTGGGTAGTATATTGCAGTCAGGTTGGTAAAAGTAGTATGTCTGATTCTAAGCAAAGCCGTAAAATTAATCGCTTTTTTGCCGAATTTATTGCCAAGTTAAGAAAATGGCTGAATAAAATCGGTAGCCCAATTCGCATTAGTCGGCGTTTTGTAAGGCAATTACTCGGTGCAACAAAGGGGCAGCGAAAGGGGGGGGCGGCTGGCTTCGTGTTGCCAACTGTGACTTTGGTAACTTTGGTTGTTACCTTGTTAGTGGTAACCACTGTGTCAAGGTCTTCTGAACGGGCGCAAACTGCATCCAATGCTAGAACAGAACAAGTATTTCGCAGTGCCGCTACACCTATCGTCGATCGCGCTAGAGCAAAAATTGATGCTCTTTTAAGTGATGGCAAGCTGCCTCGTACTACACCACCTGAACTAACCTTAGACAGCGTAATCACTAGCGATAGTGGCAAATATACTTTGCCTGATGAAACTCGCTTACAGCTAGTCTTTAACTTTAGAGATGCTGCTGCGGCAACTCCAAGAATTAATTTTACCAGTCCACAGATTGAAAATAGGGAATACGTATCTACAGCATGGAAGTTCCCAATTGATACTGATAACAATGGGAGATTTGATTCTTTTGGTTTATACAGTATTCTCTTCCGCGCTCGTCCTCCATCCATTACCGATCGCCCTGTAGTTCCCATTGAGTCAAGAGCCTTGCCGATGGATGAAACGACACTCTCAGGAGCTTGCGTAGCTACTGGGGGTGTTACTAATATTGCTGGGGATGGTGGCTGGACAACCTCTAGCGATAACAAACTCCGCAAATCATTCTTTGTTTATGCCGTTACGGTTCCCATTAGCGATGCAGCAAGTTTTCCCACTAATGCCGCACTTGCTGCAAACTATGAAGTTTATAATGGCTTAAATGCCATTAGTGCTGTCGAACTGCAACAAGACCGCGCCCGATCGCCTCAAAATAATAACGCGGTCTTCTTTGAAGGAGATACGGAACTTGTTAACGTAGCAACCTTCCGTCTGAATGGAAGAATGTATAGCGCTGGCAACCTCATGGTTGGCGCAGCACCAGACAACCCAATTACGCTCTACCAAGTCAGCAGTTCGGGTGGTTCCCTAGCTGCAACCCCCGGAGCTACGACTAATCCCAATCTGTTTGGTTCTTGCTATTACGAGAAAAAGAATAGTGAAATCTTAGTTGCGGGGAATGTGGTTGAAGGAGATGCCGTTACTAGCAATCCTGCTGCTCTATCTAATAACCCTACAGGACGAGTTAATGTGCATCTGTTCCAAGGTGTGGGCGTACCACCTGATACGGTCGCGGGTGGAGTCAAACAGCTTGATGAAACAAACCAAAGCGTTAATAGCACCGTAACAGGCAATCTTAGCTCTGACTTGGCTCTCAATGACTTTGCTTTCAATAATCGGATTGGCGCACTTGTCGATGCAGCGATCGCCTTGCGCGGTACTGCTACAGTTGCTTTCCCATTACCTGCAAACTTTAGCTCTAGTAATATTGTTTATTCGGGCATTAAAGATCCTGTGACAGTACAAGAGGATCTCGTCAAGCGCATTCAAGATGAAGCCCTATCTTCTCAAACAGAGGTAAATGTAGCGAGACGTACTGCCTACGCTGCTTATTTTGGTGAACGTACTCGCAAGGTTTCTTTCCGTGAAGTTCCATTTAGAGGAACGGATACCTTTCCCAGTCCTTTGCTAACTTCTATCCCTAACGTAGACGCAACTCAACCACCAGAGTTAGCACCACCGATTAAATGGATGCTACCGATTTATGCTAACACCGCCTTTGGTAAAGCCGATAATGCGTTCAACCTATCAACAGGGGATGGATTTGATGGTAAGGGAGCAATTTTAGATAGTATTAATGGTTTCACTCTATTAACTACAGGAAACAGGCTGAGACTTGCTGCAATTAATCCAGAGGAGGTAATAACAACAAATGAGAGGATGTTAGGCGATCGCATTCTGGTAGGCAATGGCTTCCCTGCCAAATGGCTCATTAAGAACGACATTACTAATACCCTTGAGTTTGTCACAGACAAAGTAAGTAATGCGATTACAACCAATTCATCTATATTTTGGAATGATTCCACTGACCTCTCTGAAGCTACAGCTAGCTCAGTAGAGCGCTATCGTAATACTCGTGCGATCCCTCTAAGTAACCTTGGTGTATCTGATCGTGGTGGCTTCTGGGAAATCTCTGCGGCTCTCGATCCTTCGGTTACAGATCCCGCTAACCTCACTAGTGCTAAAACTCCCGAGTCTTCACCCCGTACTGGTGGATTGCGAGTAGTTACAAACGCAGGTATTTACAGCAGTCTTCCTAAAGATACTTTTTTAAGTAGATTCCGCACAGGTGTTGCTGATGATCGCAGTAGCAACGCAATCTCAACCCTTAATATTGACGAGTCCAGTGTTCCTCTCTGGAATGGTCAAGCAATTGACAACCCCATTACTGATATTGACGAACGTAAGTTTGCTCAACTCAAATGTGATCCTTCACTAGATATCACTGACCCTAATAGATGCGTGGATGACGGCAGAAACTATGTAGTTTGGCCAGATTCGATGCCAATGACCAGTAACGTCCGATGGCTAGATGTTACAACGACACCACCGCGAGGGATTGCAGGTTACTATACACCGATTACTGGCGGCGATGGATGGAGTGCGAATGATACAGGTCGCGAAAATCGCAAAGGTGATTTGCAAATGAGAGCTACGGCTGTCTATCACTACAAATATGATGCTTTCAATGCAATCGGTGATGCTAATAATTACCAAGCTCCTATTGCCTGTGTTAGCAGCTACTACGATCCATCTACGCCTCTGACCGCAAGAAATGGTCAAGTTCCATCCAGTACGACAACAGTAGTTGATGCACCTTGGAACTTCAATATTCAAGGTCGCTCAAACAATGGACTTGTATATAATGTCGGCAAAACTTCAGCTTCTCTTGATGTCATCTTTAGTGGTATTTCTTACGACACCACAAGTGGCATGTTTTATGACAGTAATCTGACAGGAAATGATCCTATAAATGGAATCTTTAAATTCAAGGATGCTGCTAGAGACCCTGCAAACAATGTTAACAATCCCTATTCAGAAAGACTAGCCTATCAAGCTAACTTGATCTTCCCCAATGGACGTTTTGTGAATGAGCCATTACGTGAAGTTCTGAAAAAAATTATTGTTGACAAAGGGGTTGCTACAGCGAGTGCAGCAGGCTTGACTTTACCTCAACAATCTACTTTGGATTCTAATCTCTGTGCATTACAGATCCTTGATAAGTCTATTTTTCTAGCTAATTCAAGCCCTACTACAGCAAACATTACTCCATCTATAATTGCTGGGAACCCTGCCGTAACCAATGTACAACTCCCTCACGGCACTTTCCGTGAAAGCGCCTTCCTTGATGGTAGAGAAGTTAAGTCACTTAACCGCAATGAGTCTTTGGCGGAAGCAGCTAAAGGAAATCAACCTCGCTCCAACACTGTTGCTGATAATGGTTTGGCGATCGCTACTCCAAATCGCGCTGACATTTATGACCTAGAAATTGAGCAACGCCAACCCCTCGAAATTCGAGCAACTGACATTGACATGGATCGGCTTAGAGGTTCACAAATCTCAGGTGGGAATAATTCAGGCGTTGCCACAGACTATCTGCTCCCTTACAGTGGCATCGTCTATGCATCTCGCGAAGATGCCCTTGAAGACCTTAGCTATTATGATGTAGATGTATCAGGCAATCCCATCCCTACTTCCCTAGAAAAGCGTAAAAACCTTAGCTCTACTGACTTCCTTCTCGATCCCACTCGCAAGCCTAGCAGTATCCGCTTAATCAATGGTTATCGTCTCTGGCGCAGCACCCTCAATACTGGCAATCTTGTTAATGTCGATGGGACAGGAGCAACGGGACTAGTTTCTAATGCAACTTATGCAAGTTTCCCTTGGACAGAGGCAACTAAAGGGGAAAAAGGTTTAACCCTTGTATCCAATCTACCTGTATACATTAAGGCTCAGAGAGATCCCGTTAATCCTACTGATACGACTTTAATACCTAGCTTTAATAGACATACACGCGAAGAGTTTACACAAAGGCTCAATGAGAATTTGTCCAATCCTCCAACAGCACCAGAGTTAGCAGCAGTTTGGAATAACTTCTATCAACGACATGCAGACAATGGAGCATTAGATAGGCTTGACGCTAATTTTGCCTGTCGTCCTGGCTCTAACACAAACTGTACACTTGGTGACGAATGGCGACCTGCAACAGTTTTAGCGGATGCAGTAACAGTTCTCTCTGCCAACTATCGCGATGGCTATCGTACTGATGGAGACTATGATCTTCGTAATAATGCCTACACTTCTACTAGTATTAATTGGCAGTCGCAACTTAATCCCAATGGCGAAAAAATTAAGGATAGTAGTTATGTGATCGACTTGCGTCGTAATGGGTTCTTTAATAACAGCTTTGCTACCAGTAGTCCTTGGATTAAGCGCGTTAACTCAGACAACATTATTCTCACGAATGATCAGACATTATGGATGGGTGATGTCGATCTTACTAATCCCCAGAATGGTAATCTTGCTAGCTACAACGCCAATGGTGTAACACCTATTCAGCGTCGGATTAACCATAGAGAATATGGTATGGAGATGTGTCGCAAGATTCCATCTAGTGAATGTACCTTCTCTGACTGGTTGAAGGATGGTGCAGGTACAACGGCTCTGCCAGACTACAGCCCAGTTACAGGTGCAATCACTACTCCTGTAACTGCACCACGATATATCGCGGATAGTGATAACCGCTATGCGCGTCGGGTGTCATTCTTAAGGTTTGATGACCTGTATAAAGATGGAAATCAACAATTAATATTTGCTGGTAGTTGTACTTCTAGCCCCTTTATCGTCTGGCCAATGCCTATCGGGGTTGTTAATGGTTCCAATGCCACGAATGGTTATACTTATCCGCAGGTAATGGGCAACCTAGGCACTCCCTTCCAAACCAGTAATAACCATAGCTATGGAACTGTACCTTGCCCTGAAACGGGAATGTTGGTTGATCTGACTGGTAACGTTAACCTACCTGAGGGACGCAGACGCAATCAGAATAGTCTTGTTGTTCCGCTAGAGAACCAACTAGGATCAACTACATTACCTGCTGTTGTCTGGGGAACTGGAAACAATAATGGTGCTACATCTGTACCAAATGCTGATGGTAGTGTAACTAATAGCAATGATAATAATAGTGGCGCTGCCTATCCTAATGGTGGTAGCAATCGCAGTACTAACAACGCTGTATACCGCCGCTTTAACTACAATGTCAGCCTGTCAAACTGTGGTCTGTTAAGTTCAGCGCAGACAGTACGTGTCAGGGTAACTGTATTTCCAAATAACGCAAATACTTATGCAGGTGAGGATGGCACGTCTTACACTCGACTTGATAGCCCTGCGCCAACTACTGTGACGACGACAGCCTCAAGTTTCCCACTAATAGGCGATGCTACAAATAATAATAAGGCTGATTATCTTAACGGTTTTTACAATGCTGGTTCTGCTACTCTGAACATGCGAAAATCTGATGGTAGTGCCTATCCTCCTGTGCCAGTTGGTGGTAAGTTGCCTCGTTTACCAGTTAACGCTACTGCTGTTGCTGAAACTGTTGATGCTGAAAATGCCACCTGTCCTGATACTGGAACTGGTAATCAAAAGCAGTACTGCACAATCATCTCATGGACTGGACCAACGAATACAGCTAACGATCCTGATACTAAGAATCTTGCAGTTTTAGTTGTGAGAGATAGTGCTTTTGAAAACCAAGAAGAATTTGCAGTTAGGATCGATAACTTGAGAGCAAATCCTGGCGTACCTATCGGCTACGCTGCTGGTGGACCAGAGCAATCTAGAGGTCGAATTCAGCAAGCTAATACGCCTAGACCTTGCGGAACAGCATCTGCCAACTATTATCAAAATAATGATGATGCTCAACTGGATCGTAATGCTTGCGCCACTCCCACACCAACTCCCACACCAACACCTACACCTACACCTACACCAACTCCAACTCCAACTCCAACTCCTACACCAACTCCAACTCCAACTCCAACTCCAACTCCAGGTGGTGTTGGCATAGTCAATCCACCCATTTTTGCTAGTCTGCATAGATCATCAATTAGTATGCCTAGTATGCCGAAGTCTTCTATGGCGAAGTCTTCCATGCCAATGTCCATGATTATGCCGCCTGCTGCTGCTTATCCATTCCCCACTAACACTTCTAGTGTTAACTACAGACCATTCCGCCCATTTGTCCCTCCCTCAGATGTTAGTGCTGGTGGTCAAAATGGAACTCGCTATGTATGGGGCAATGACATTAATGGCAATGGTGTTCAGGATGATCCAACTGAAAGAGATGATATCTTCCCAAATATTCCACCCCGTCCAGGTCCTTCGGGAGAGATCCCAATGTTGCCAGGTAACCTCGCTTACCCGATTGACAACACCAACAATCAACACATGACTAGATCGTTACCAGGAACCGCAGATAAAGCGCTATGGTTTAGATCGGCTGGGAATCCTGCTAACTATCCTGGAGAAGGCGACAACATCCAATACAGCAATAACACTAATCTATTTCTCAACAACCTCAGTTTCCCCCAAATCGGTGGTGGTGCTGGTAGCCTAAGACCCAACTTAAATAACACAGGCTCATTGGTGTTACCCAATACTGCTTGTATTAGTCTAACTAATGGGCTTGTGGACGAGCGCTGTGAGTTGGGTAACTATACCTTTGCTAGCAATACGATCGCTCCTCCCACAGGAACTACCCTACTCAATCTCAATCTCCCCTACAATCCTCACTTCCCTTCAGACAACACTGGTGCTGCAAATACTACTAGCTCTACTCAGCCTGCGACTAGCTTTGTGGTTTGTGGTGGCAATGGTAATACACGCAGATATCAGGCGATCGAGCGTTCTAACGTAGGTCGATCTGATATCACTAGTGGTAGTTGCTCTCAGGCTGTCAACAGTGCTGGCGAATCGATCAGAAACTTCATGGGTAATACGACGACCCTATCAGGTTCTCTGCCAAATCTTACTGGTGGCACTGGTTTACGCAGCGCAAGGCTTGACCCTGCTAATACTGGCACTTCCGCAGATAAGTTTGTTGGATTGATTCCCAATGATGAGGCAAATAGTCTTGGCGAGCTAAGTGCGCCACCTGCTCTCATCAATAAAGGCACGATTAGCTTTAGGGTTGACCCCCTTGACGTTCCATCAGGTTACTTCACAGCAAATGTCAGATCTACAGGAGCAGTTTTTACAAATGATCAGCCTGTCACTCTATACACCGATAGTAATGATGTCCAACTGCCAAGATTTACTAAGGCTTTTACCTCTGCTAGCGCAACTACAGACTTGATTACGGTTACCGATAACCCATTCACGGCTGGTAATGCAGTTGTCTTCTCAGGAGCGGGAACCCCACCTGCACCTCTAACGGTGGGAACTACTTACTATGTTCGTGAGATATCTGGTGATAATTTCAAGCTGGCTTTAGCTGCAAATGGTAATGCGATCGACCTTACTAGTGATGGTAGTGTCTCTCTGAATTTGACTTCGCAGCTACAAGCGGGAGTTACATATTACGTCCGTGAGGCTGACCCAGTTAATGGGGTTGGATCTGCTGCTACACAACGCTTTAAACTTGCCACTTCCCCAACAGCTACGGCGGCGCTTAATTTGTCGGATATCGGCACACCACCAGCTACTGCTGGTGGGGATGGACATCTTAGATTTGGACTAAATCTGGGACTAAGAGCAGTTAATACCTATGCCGACAACCGAGTACAAGTCTATAACCTAAGCAATATAGGTACACTCCTAGGTGATACTCGGACTTTGTCTGGCACGATTACGCTCAGAGCTAACTGCACAACTACAGATCCAGTGACTGGGGTTGCTAGCCCTAGCACCTGCTCACCGACCAGCGATCGACGTGGACCTAGTCCTGTGTTTATCCTGAGAGGTGATGCTAATGAAAACTATGTATTTAATAGTTTGCAAGTCAGACTAGATGGAGTTGATCCTAACAACGTTTTCTGGGTATTCCCTCGTGTTGAACCTGACTACAACTTTAAGGCTGTTGCAGGACCTGCCCCAGCATTACCATTGGTAATCACGGCTACAGGCAGTGCTTATCCCAATAACAAACCTATTTTGTTCACAGGAACTACTCTACCAGGCGGATTATCAGCAGGAACTACCTATTATGCAATCAATACAACTAGTCCATTACTTGGTCCTTCATTTAGGCTAGCCGCTTCTCCAGACGATGGTGCTATTCCCTTTAGTTCTACTGGTAGTGGTACTCTCACTGTAGGTGATGAAGCCAATGTGACTTTCCAAGGTAATGCGTTCAGCCCCAACATTATTACGGGGAACTTCATTGGCACAATGCCAAGCACTGGTTCTAATACTAACAACACCACTGAGCTTGCTGTCAAAGATAAGTTCTCTTCCTTTAGGGGCGTGAGATTCCTTGGATTCCGTACTACTGGTACGGAGATCAATAATGAAACGCTGTTTGTAGCGATGACTGCTGTTGATCAACCTGCTCTCTTGCCTGTATTGCAACTGAGTGTTCCGAACCAGACGGCTGCCTCGACTAATATCGTTCAGCCTAACCCAGTCACAACTGCTGGTATTAATGGCACACCAGAGGCTACTGGTACTGGTCAATGGACAATTCGACCTACCAGAACAGAGGTCAATGTATACTTTGTGGCTGGAAGCACTCCATCGAGAAAAGGTGTAGAATATACCACTTCTAGTACAATCCCTAATCCTGTGGCATCTGATGCAGTTGTACAGACAGGTGAAACAGGTGGTGGTTTAGCTAACTTTGTACGGTTCCTTGAAAATTGGGAAAACATTCCAATCAAGATTGCAGGTGGCTTCATCCAAAACACCAAGAGTCGTTTTGCTACTGCACCATATACACCGAGTATGGTTACATCTGGCATAGCAGATACCACGACCATATTTATGAATCCATTGCAAACAGGTAAAGGTAGTACGACTGGTCAGATTTTTAGCGGCTACAATCTGCAATATATGTCTAGAACTGTTAATCGCATTCCCTATTATTCTGCACCGATTCGTCTCTGGGGCTATGATGTGGGGCTGTTGACACAACAACCCGATCGCTTTGCTGAGCGCTTTGCCGTACCAATCCCTGGTTCTAATGAGTTCTTTAGAGAGATCAGTGGTGATGATCAATGGGTTCAGGCTTTACTCTGTGCCTTAGAGCCAAATGATCCAACCGCAACTACAGTTGCTGGTACTGGTGCGGTTAATGTAGGTAGGGTACAAAGAGAGGGAACTACCCCGACTAACTACGTCAGACGCGCCTTGCGTGGTAACGATCGCCGCCCTGTCTGTGATACTTTAACCTATGGCGCAACCACTCCAAGTGATACATTACCAGCCACTCTATACGAGTAAAGTCTGCATTTCTTTATAGCTCTTCCTAGGGAAGAGCTA
Source organism: Pseudanabaena sp. CCNP1317 (assembly GCF_034931345.1). NCBI lineage: Bacteria > Bacillati > Cyanobacteriota > Cyanophyceae > Pseudanabaenales > Pseudanabaenaceae > Pseudanabaena > Pseudanabaena sp. CCNP1317. The sequence continues at coordinate 13,964 of NZ_JAYGIF010000027.1, forward strand.
TAAATGATCGGAGATAGTTGACTTTATACTTCTGGCAATTAAAATTTTAATTGCATTTCCAGATGAGTTTCTAAATGCGTTGTCCTTGTTCTTTGATGATGGTGGGTTATGTTAAATCTAAATTGCAAAGCTGTGGATACTAGATATCGTAAACCCCATGATACGATCGCCCCTTCTTTTGCGGGTTATCTGTCCTATATCCTCAAGACAAGGCGATCGCTAGAGTCAGAAGAGACGGGCTTCACATTGCTAGAGTCTCTGGTGGCGGCGGCTGTAGTGGGCATCTTGATTGTGTCGATCGCACCGATGGTAGCCCTTTCCACTTCTGCGAGAGTTAATGCCAGAAGGATCGATCAGGCTACTCAAGCAGGAAGGTCATACATTGACGCTGTGAGAGGCGGTGTGATTGACGTTACAAATTTCCCAAACAATCTTGTTATAAGTCAGCCAAATTCTCAAAATCAATATTCTTTTGAAGATCCGTCTGCTCTACTTGATCCAGCTAGAACGGTTCAGCCACCAACCACAGCCAGTTTCCCACCCGCTACTATTTGTAATAATACCCTTGCTCAAAACGTTCCATCGGGAAGAGTTCCAGGTATTTGTATTGATGCAAATGGCAATGGATTTAGTATTCAAGATCCTCAAGATTTCTTCATTCAGCCGATGCGAAGTGGTCCCCTTAGCTCAGTGACAACTGCGGCAACTGACCTGAGGAGCCAAGGTTTTTGGTTAGCGATTAGGGTTTACCGTGCTGATGCACTTTTAGGCACAGCACCGCTTAGAACTGGTACTGAGGATACATGCACTCAAGGCAATACACCTTTTGCTAGCACGGCTTCGATTACCTGTCCCATTGTGACAATGCGATCGCAGATTTTCTTGCCAACAGTCAACCCCAAAAATATAGATGACATCAAAAGAGGCATCGGTTCAAACTAAATCCAGTATTAATCAAGCAAGGCAATCTGTCCTATGAAAAAACTACTCCATAGAATAATGTCATTTCGGCTTCGCAAAGGGATACTGCGATCGCCAAAATCACGTCATCGCCGAGGTTTTGCCTCTGGTTTTACCTTGATTGAGTTGTTAGTAGCGGCTTTGATTGCCTCCTTAATGGTGGTAGTCATGTTGGGCTTTTTAGTGGGTGTGCTAGATAGCGATCGTAAAGAAACAGTTAAAACCAATGCCCAAGAAGAACTGCAAGCTGCAATTAGCTACATCGCTGATGATCTGCAAGAATCAATCTTTATCTATGGTGCAGAGGGACTTGCTAGTATAAATGCTCAATTACCCCATGCTCAGAGTGGTGCAGGTAATGAGTGCAATCCAACTGGTACTAATACCTGTACGCCGATCTTAGTTTTTTGGAAAAGATTTGCTTTTGATCCCGACTCAAATGGAACCTACAGTAATACGGGTGCTACTCCAACGTCAGAAATTATTGGCTGTATGCCCTATGGAGATGCAACCCAATTAGCAGCCTGTCGAGCCAATAGTGCTGCTGGTGGTAGAGCCTATGGTCGAGATACTTATACTTATTCGCTTGTAGCCTATTACTTAAAAAACGATACTGCGAATCCTGAAACTAGTGGTTGGTCAAATACTGCTCGGATCTTGCGATGGGAACTGAGAGATGGATATGTGGCTTATTGTAGTAATGGTGGCACAATCGGTGTGACTACTGGTTGCCCTGCATCGAACAAAGTTTTGACTAGAGCAGCTTCTGCACTGATTGTGCCTCCTATAGTCCCTGTAGCTCTGACAGATCCAAACGCTTACTTTATTCTGCCATCTCAAGGATTTAATCGTCCTGACTTCTCAACACAAGGTGGACTAGCAGCATGGAGAAAGTATGCCAACTTTGATTTTGGAGCTAACCGTTTTGTTACCCTTGTAGACTTTATGGATGACACTGCCTATGCCGCAGCTCAAGGTGGTAATGCAGTAGCTACTGGAACTCCTGCTGCTGCTACGGCTGCATTCAGAATCCCTGTTGGCAGGAATGACGCTAGTACACCACAGAGAAATCTAGATTGTGATGATCCTTCAGTGGGTGTGGGAACGACAGACTCGATAAATAACTTCACACAACGAGTTCCTGCTGATTTTGCTAATTCTGACGGCAGTAATCCTGCTGGGTTAAGTAGTTTTTATGCTTGTGTCTCACCAAATACAGTTACAGCCAGAATATTTTTGCGCGGTAATGCGATCGCTCGTTTAACCACGCCAGCGACCAATAGAGATTTGAGACAGCCAACAGCAACTAATATTACGTTCTTCCCAACCGCCGATGTGCGAAGCTTTGGGCGTAGTCAAATCGGTCTAGGTAGATAAAATATAAGGTGAAATCAAAAGAAATGTTTACTTCCAATTTTTTTAGTAACCTTACTAGAAGTTTGTCTAGTTTCTTACGAAACCTGATTAACAAAAATCAGCGCAAATTTCTAGCACTCACAAATCCTCCAAAACGTCGCGATCGCTACTCAAAGTCTCTAGGTTTCACACTTTTAGAGGTTCTAGTTGTGATGATCATGGTGGGCATTCTCAGTGCGATCGCTGCGCCATCTTGGTTAGGTTTTGTCAATAATCAACGCATCAGTACTTCCCAAAATAAGATTTTTCAAGCGATTAGAGTTGCTCAATCCGATTCCAAAATTCGTAATGCAAGTAACGATAATCGAGTTCGCATTACTTTTAGAACTAATCAAACTGACAATGCTTATCGAATAGATAATGTGAGAACTGGTGCTGGAGAACAGTCTTTAGAGTCTGAAGTAACAATCTCAAGTATAACGCCTGCTGTTTTGCCACCCGGTAATGCTGGTCAACCATTTATCGAGTTCGATTCCAGAGGTTTTGTATACGATCCAAATAATTTGATTACTTATCCAATTTGCATTAACTTATCAGTAGCTAACAGTCCTAGAATTAGATGGATTGCGATTAAAACTTTACTTGGAGCCGTTGTCACAGGTTCTGAAGGTACTTGTTTATAAAACATCCCTAGCCATCTAAAAAATATTATAATCCTCAAATAATTGCATTTAAAAACCGCAAAATATTATGTTTTGGATTGTAAATGAACGGCAACAACAAAAGCGCGATCGCCGTTCTGAAATTGCGGGGTTCACACTGCTCGAAGTTCTAGTTGTGATGGTGATCATTGGCATTTTGGCAGCGATCTCTGCACCATCTTGGTTAGGTTTTTTAAATAACCAAAGACTTAACACTGCTCAAAGTCAAGCACTTAGCACCCTCCGCTTAGCCCAAAGCAATGCCAAACGCACCCAAACCATGTGGCAAGCAACTTTTAGAAATACACCCACCGTTTCTCAATACGCAGTACACCAATCTCCTCCATCATCGATGACCAAAGAATATTGGGATAGTCTGCCTTGGCAAAATTTTGATGGAGGAGTGCGAATTGTGGATAATACGGAAGATCAACCTCGAACCACCTTTACAAAGCTAACAGCAGTTCCAGAACCAGATATTTATCGTGTCCAGTTTAAATCTCAAGGCAATCCCAATGGACTAGGAGAGATGGGGCGGATCACTTTGGGGACTAGAACAGGCGATCGCCGAAAATGCGTGATTATCTCAACCCTATTAGGCGCAATGCGTTTAGCTGAAAACTCAGGATGCAACCAATGATAAAATTTTGCAATGATCGATAACATCTGTAAATTTCTGGCAGAAAACTTTTCCGCCGACTTTGCGAGTTGGATACTAGGAAAATCCATCACTCTAACTAAACTGGAAACATCAGAACTTTCAACTGAACCAATCCGCGCTGACTCAGTTATATTTTTAGAATCATCAGCCCTGATCCTGCATATCGAATTTCAAACTGAGCCAAATCAAAATATTCCCTTCCGCATGGCAGATTATCGATTGAGGCTCTATCGGAGATTTCCTAAAAAAGAGGTTTATCAAGTAGTTATTTATCTCACCCCCAGCCAATCACCCTTAGTATATGAAAATACCTTTAATTTAAGAGAACTAAATCATCAATTCAACGTAATCCGCCTCTGGGAGCAGCCAACTGAAATATTCCAAAAATATTTAGGGCTTTTACCCTTTGCCACTTTGTCCCAAACCGACAGTCCCGCAGAAACATTAAGGCAAGTGGCAAGGAAAATTGAAAATATTACTGATAAACAAGTCCAAAGTAACGTCGCCGCTTCGACAGCTATAATATCTGGTATAGCCCTAAGCAAAGAAATCATCCAAAGACTGTTAAGGAGCGAAATCATGAAAGAATCAGTGATTTATCAAGAAATTCTGCTGGAAGGCAAGGCTGAAGGTCTAGCTGAAGGCAAGACTAAGGAAAGGGAAAAAATCGCCATGAACATGATAAGTTCCAATATTTCCGTAGATTTAGTTGCCCGATTTACAGGGTTAACCCCAAAGCAAGTCCAAAAACTTCAACTCCTCCAGACAAAGAAGCCCCAGAGTCCTAGTACCTCAAAAGTAAAGCGTTCCTCAAAAAAACTAAAAAAATAGATGTGGTGCAAAGCGCCACATCTATCACGTCTTTTAATGAATGTCGTAACCGAACAAATTAGGATCGGCTCCGTCTAGCTTTAAATCTGCTAACCCGTATTCAGCCCAGCGTCGCGTCACCATCTCCGCCACATCAGGATCGCTCTCTAGAGGATCTCCCCAATCGCGATCGGTTTCAGGATAGATTTTAGTAGTCGCATCAATGCCCATGCGTCCGCCTAGCCCTTCCTTTTCACAGGCAAAATCGAGGCTATCAAAGGGATTGTCAGGCAAGATAAACACATCGCGAGTAGGGTCAACTTTGGAACTGAGCGCCCAAACTACCATCCTTGGATCACGAATATTGATTGTATGGTCAACCACGATCACAAACTTGGTGTAAGTAAACTGTGGCAAGGCGCTCCAAAATGCGAGGGCGGCGCGTCTGGCTTGACCGGGGTAAGCCTTTTTGATGGAAATAATTGCAGCTTTATAGGATAGGGCTTCCATCGGTAAAAAGAAATCGGTAATTTCGGAAACCTGTTGGCGGAGGATGGGCGTATAAATGCGATTTAAGGCGATCGCCATCATCGCTTCTTCCTTAGGAGGTAAGCCGCTAAAGGTGGTCAGATAAACTGGATCTTTGCGATGGGTCATGCAATGGAATCGGATCAAAGGTGCTTGCTCGTTAATACCACCGTAATAGCCCATGTGATCACCAAAAGGTCCATCGGTTCCTACTTCATGGGGCGTAATCGTTCCTTCTAAAACATATTCGGCACAGGCGGGAACTTCCAAATCAAGGGTTTTACATTTGGTAAGTTGTACGCCTTCATTGCCATAGAGTCCTGCAAAAATCCATTCCGATAAATCCACAGGAATCGGGGTTGCAGCCGCCATGATTAATACTGGATCAACACCGATCGCGATCGCAATTTCCAGTTTTTTGCCTGCCTCAGTCGCTTTGCGTAAATGTCTGGCTCCACCCCGCACCGATAGCCACTGCACAGTCATTGTATTTTTGGACTGCTGTTGTAAGCGATAGACTCCCACATTAGGAATGCCATTCTCCACATCTTTAGTAATGACTAGCGCCAAAGTTACGGCTCGACCGCCATCTTTGGGATAGGGCTTAAGAATTGGAATTTGGTCAAGATCGACTTCCTCATCTTTTAACACCACATCTTGACAAGGGGCGTTCCCAAAGAGAACTTTTTGAGGACGGGACTTGACTACATCAAAGAGAATCTTACCGAACTCGATCGCTTGAGAGATTTTCTTCGGTGGTTTTGGACTTTGCAGTTTCCCTAATTTTGTACCGAGGACTTCTAATTCCGATTGCTCCTTCATGCCCATCGCCCAGCAGACGCGCTCTACTGTACCCAACAAATTCACAGCGACAGGTGTTTTGTAACCTTTGACATTCTCAAATAGCAGTGCGGGCCCAGCCGATTGCAAGAGACGATTGCTAATCTCGGCAATTTCTAGTTCAGGATCGACAAGGGCTTTGACGCGATGGAGTTGTTTGCGTTCTTCGAGCAGATTGAGAAATGATCGCAGGTCACGGGTCATAGGAATTTGGTGGCGCTTTGGCAATTAGTCAGTAATCTATTGTAACAAAATGTTACGTTTATTTCCCGTTAAGTACCTGTGTAAAATAATTTACCCAAACCCTAAGGGTTGCGCCCCTGCGGGGCGCAACCCTTAGGGTTTGGGTTTGAAATTAATTATGCCTATTTACTTAATCAATAAATACAGGCATCTAGGATACTCAAAACTTCCGCAAGTAAATCATTTGTAGCAGTTTCTATCCATTTTACTTTTCTGGATTTGTAATCAATAGACTTGACTTGTTCTACCATTACATAGCCAGTTAAGGTTTGGCTATTAGCGATCGCTACATGAAATGAAGAATCACGATAGGTGTTGGTGATCGGGCAAACAATTGCCAAGCCTGTATATTGATTAAAAACACTATTACTTACCACTAAAGCTGGTCTTCTACCCTTCTGCTCATGTCCTGATTGTGGATCGAACGTGATGATAATAAAATCGCCTTTTTGAGGAATGTAGTTAGACATTTACCACACTTCTATTCCAACAGGTGTACCCCAATCTAACTCCTCAGCCTGATAGTTTGCAGGAAGTTTTGCAACCAAGTCTTCAATCTTGTACTTTCCTCGAATTTTATGGGCTGGTTTAATGACAATCTGATCTTGCGTAGTCACAATTTCTAGCTCATCTCCAACCAAAATATTTGCTTGAGCCAATATTTCTTTACTTAATCTGATGCCTTGGCTATTACCCCATTTTTGCACTTTGACATACATGATTTTGCTGTCCCAATGTAATGTATATCCGAAGTATATCCTATCCAAAAGAAGATTAGCGATGCTATAGCAACGTGAGTTCGATATAGCCATTTGCGGCGTGCGAAGCACGCCGCAAATGGCGAAAAATGGGAAGAATCGCTTAGCGATTCTTCCCATTTTTCGCTTTCGTCGAACTGACGTTATAGCAATGTAAATTTTGCTTAGGGTATCAAACCCAAAAGATAAGTACAGGCGCAAAGCGCCACCACTTATCTTTTGGGTTTGATACAGTCTATTAAGGCTTTCAAAAATTTCTCTGGGTTTTCATTCAGTGCAAAGCCCTGTAACTTTCTTACAGTCCTAATGTCTTGGCATATTCACAATCAGCATTGGCTCCTTCGGCATCACCAATCTTTGCTCTGGCTAACCCCCGATTAAAATAGGCTGGAGCAGCATCGGGCGCGAGTTCGATCACCTTGTTATAGTCCTCGATCGCGCCAGCATAATCTTCAACTTCAGAGCGATCATAGGCGCGGTTGTAATATGCCTCAGCATAGTTGGGATCAAGAGCAATTGCAGCAGTATAATCAGCGATCGCCCCAGCAAAATCTTCATTTTCGGCGCGTTCCATACCGCGCTCATTGTAGGCTTCTGCGGAATCAAGTTTGTCCGTCATTGCTTTAAAAAGTAATTACTGATTGTGCTTTTCTTCTAAGATATAGCAATAAAACCCAGAAATTAGAAAGGCAAGCTTCGCGCAACCGTTCTAATTTTAAGTCTATGTTGATTAAGTCGATCCTTACTGTATGAATTCCAAGCTCAAACTACCATTCCTCAATGTCTACAGTAAATTTTTGCAGCTAATTAGCCCATTACAGGATTGGCGCGAAGGTAGTCGCTTGTTGAGGGCAAGATTTTTGGGCGGTTTGTTAGTCGTCCTGACTGCAACTTTACCCTTTGTAGAAAATGCTCAAACTGGCGTAATTGGCGCGGCGGTCGCGATCGCATGGTTGATGTTATGGCTTAGCGATCGACGTGATGCTGAAGATCAGACTGTACCAATTTGGACACCAATTCATTTACCTCTTGTGAGCTATTGGGCGATCGCGCTAATTGCTACATTAATTTCGCCTGTGCGCGTAGCGGCGCTCGATGGCATGGTCAAGCTCACAATTTACATGTTGGCGTTTGTGTCCATGAGTCGGATGATGCGCTTGGGATGGCGATCAATTTTGATTGCCACTTATCTAGTCTCAGCCCTAATATCCAGTGCCTATGGAGTGCAGCAATGGTATCTTGGCGCACCCGAACTAGCTACATGGACTGATCCTACCTCCGAGGTTGCAGGAATTACCCGCGTTTACAGTTTTTTGGGCAATCCGAATTTATTTGCAGGATATTTGATGCCAGCTTTGCCGATGGGTGTCATTGCTGCAATCCACTGGAAAAGCTGGGGTATGAAAGCTCTAGGGGCGATTACGGCGATTATGGGAGCGTTCTGCATTACCCAGTCGCAAAGTCGTGGTGGGCTGCTAGGACTGGCGGCGACGGGTTTTACACTAGCACTACTCTTGGTTTATTGGTGGGGTAAGCGTTTACCATCCTGGACTTTACCTGCCACTTTTGGCGGAACCGCAGGGGCGATCGCTTTAGGAACAATTCTCGTTCCCACATTGCGTAAGCGCGTTGGTAGTATTTTTGGAACCGAAGATAGTAGTAACGCATTTCGGGTTAACGTCTGGATGTCTGTCTTGAACATGATCAAAGCTAAGCCGATTTTGGGGATTGGACCTGGGAATAAAGCTTTTAACCTAGTTTATCCGCTCTATCAGCGTTCAGGATATAGCGCCCTTGGAGCTTATTCAGTACCATTGGAACTAACTGTCGAGACAGGAATTATTGGTGTAATTTGCTATGGATGGATGGTTTTCACGATCTTGAGCCAAGCATGGATTGCTCTCAATCGTTTGAGAAGCGATCGCGACTCTAGGGGTTTATGGATAATCGCAGCGATCTCGACCATCGTGGGCATGATTGCCCATGGCTTAGTAGATACAGTTTGGTATCGTCCTCAAGTGCAATTACTCTGGTGGCTAGCGATCGCGATCGTTAGTAGTTTTTATATCGCTCCAATCAAAAATGCAGAATGAAATGGTTATGCCATGTTGTGTTTTTGTCTAACTTCGTCTTGCGAAGAAACAAAGAAATTGTCAAGGTGTTGCTATGCAACGCCTTGACAATTTCTTTGGTGTTCTTTTTATATAGCTAGGACAAATCAATAAGCTGATTTTGCATCACACAGACAGATCCCCAACTTTTTTTGTGAATTTGCAAATCCCTTCAGCATGAGCAGAAAAAGTCGGGGATCTCAAGATTGTTGGCTCCCGCCGATCGCTTATCTCTGCGATGTGAGGTTTGGGCGATCGCATTACCGTTTAGAGATCGCAGTGATATGCGTAAATGGTGGCGATATGCTTACGTTCCTGCGTATAAAATTCGCTAAAATAAGCCAATGCGAACTGACACGATCTTTTTTCAGCTATTTCAAACCTTTGATAGCTTGCTGTTTGAATTGGTGGGATTACCACCCGAAACAGCAGCAGGCTATCGCTTTACCTCCGTGGAGATCAAGGAGAAAGCCTTTCGCTTTGATGGTATTTTTATCCCCGATTCGGTTGATAAAAATATTTGGTTTGTGGAGGTTCAATTTCAAAAACGTGCTGAATTTTATTGGGAATTTATCGGTGAGATATTTCTATATCTGAGTCAGTACAAGCCAGAGCATGATTGGCAAGCGGTCGCCATTTTTGCGAAGCGGAGCATTGAGCCTGAGATACCTAAGCAATTTAGGATACTATTTGCGGGTGGGCATATCGAACGGATCTATCTGGATGAGTTGCCTGAATCTGAGTCATTGAGTTTAGGGCTTGTGAGGTTGATCGTTGCGCCCAAAAAGGAAACCATCGCTTTAGCACATCAGTTAGCTGATCGAGTGGGGCAAGGCGATCGCGAGAGGATGGTAGAATTTATTGAGACAGTTTTGCTGTACAAGTTTCCCCAGATGAGTCGAGAGGAGGTTGAAGCGATGTTTACGTTAGGTGATCTCAAGAAAACAAGGGTTTATCGGGATGCAAAGCTTGAGGGCAAGCTTGAGGGTAAGCTTGAAGGTAAGCTCGAGGGCAAGCTTGAGGGCAAGCTTGAGGGTGTAAAAATCGGGACACAGCGTGGTCAGGTGCTGGGGATGAGACAGGTTGTGGTGCGGCTGTTGACGCGGAAGTTGGGTAAGGTGACACTGAAAACTTTGAAGCGGTTGGATAAGTTATCGGCGGAGCAGTTGGCGGAGTTGGCGGAGGCGGTGTTGGATTTTGAGAAGGTGGCGGATTTGGAGGCATGGTTGGTAAGTAAAAAGTAGAAAGGAAAAAGGAAAAAGGAAAAAGGAAAAAATTTGTAGGGGTTTAGCATTTGCGCCACAATATTCAAACTCCTCACAGAAATATACTTTAAACGGGTATAATCTGAGCTTTTTTGAGATTTTGGAAACGGAGAGTGAGTAGCGATAGCAGTTCTTTTTTATGGTTAATATGAGCGTTCTCAATACATGAAGAAATAGCATCCTGAAAC
>NZ_JAYGIF010000028.1:0-22122 GCF_034931345.1 Pseudanabaena sp. CCNP1317
GTTTCTAAGACCCTCACCCCTAGCCCCTCTCCCAAAAGGGGAGAGGGGAACAAGAAATTAGTCTTACTCCCCCTCTCCCTTGATGGGAGAGGGGGCTGGGGGGTGAGGGTTCCACGTAACATCAGTTATAAAGCAAAAAGCGCTCCAATGTTAGAGTATTAGAACTGTCTCTTCTTGTTGGCTCTCGAATATGGTTAACACTCTTCCCCAACAGATGACTAACGACATAGAAACGGACGACTGGACTCCACCCATGCCGCCCACAGACTTAATATTTGATGATGGAGAGCCATTGGAAACTAATCAACATCGGGTGGCGATGAATGTTTTGATTCGCTCATACCAACAATATCGAGGTGAGTCCACCGACTTTTATGTGGGTGGCAACATGTTCATCTATTACAGCACTACCCAAGTCAAAAATCGAGATTTCCGAGGACCAGATTTTTTTGTGGTCTTGGATGTGGATGGACAGCGCGATCGCCTAGGCTGGGTGGTCTGGGAAGAAGAAGGACGCTATCCAGACACAATTATCGAACTGATGTCTCCTAGTACAGCCAATGTCGATCTGGGACTAAAGAAACAGTTATACGATCGCGTATTTAGGACGCAAGATTATTTTGTTTATAACCCCTTTGAGCCTAATTCTTTACAAGGATGGCATCACCGAGATTCCTATCAAGCGATCGCGCCAGATGAACGTGGTTGGCTATGGTGTGAATCCTTGGGTCTATGGCTAGGTACTTGGGAAGGGACAATTGACCGCGAGACTTTAACTTGGTTGCGCTTTTATGACGCATCGGGAGCATTAGTGTTATTACCAGAGGAGACTGAGGCTCAACGGGCTGAGGCAGAAAGGCTCAGGGCTGAGACAGAAAAACTCAGGGCTGAATCAGAGAGGCTCCGAGCCGAGCGGTTAGCGACTCGCCTAAGAGAGTTGGGTGAAGATCCTGACAGTTTGTAGGGACACTAAGCCTTAAGACAAGACAAGGTAAAAGTAAAAAGGTAAAAGTAAAAATACATGGTCATCACAGTAGCAAAACTCCATAGCCTAGAAACATTTCTAGAACTACCTGAGACTAAACCCGCCTCAGAATTTATCAACAACAAAATCAGTCAAAAACCAATGCCACAGGGTAAACATAGCCTATTGCAAGGCACGCTTTGTGAAGTTATTAATCAAGTAGTTAAATTAAAGAAGATTGCGATCGCGTTACCCGAGTTACGCTGTACCTTTGGCGGCGCTTCAATTGTTCCTGATATTGCTGTATTGCGTTGGGAGCGTATTCCCCGTGATCCTGATGGACAAATAGCCAATAAAATTTTGACCTATCCTGATTGGACAATTGAAATTCTCTCACCAAGACAAAGCCCCAACAAGGTTTTAGCAAATATATTGCACTGCATCGAAAATGGTACAGAGTTAGGATGGATGCTTGATCCTGAGGAACAAAATATTTTTGTCATATCTAGCGATCGCCGCATTCAAATGTTCACGGTCGAGCAGTCTGTACCAGTTCTCAGTGGCATTGACTTAACTTTGACAGTTACACAGATTTTTGATTGGCTCAGTTTTTAAGACTCAAGCAAAGCCCAAAGTAGAATTGCGACGCAAAGCGTCGCGACTGTATAGCTATAGAATGGACTATAACCAAAGCTCTACAAACCATTCCATGTTCACCTTCGCACTGCCCAAAGGCTCACTATTAAAAGACTCGATCCACTTACTCCAAGGCGTGGGACTTGACTTTAGTGTTTTTCTTGATCCTGCAAACCGTCAACTGCAAATCTTAGATCCCACAGGAACCGCTAGAGCTTTGCTAGTCAGAGCGCAGGATGTGCCTGTATATGTGGAATATGGACAAGCCCAAGCGGGCATCGTTGGCGAAGATGTCTTGCGTGAAAAAACGCCAAAAGTTGCTAAATTACTAGACTTAGGCTTCGGCGGATGTCGGATGTCGATCGCAGTTTCAGGAGAGAGCCGCTACCGATCGCCTTTAGATCTTCCACCCCATAGCCGCATCGCCTCTAAATATGTTGGATGCGCCCAGACCTACTTTGACAGCATTGATTTACCTGTTGAAATTATTCCCCTGTACGGCTCCGTTGAGCTTGGACCAATTACAGGGATGGCTGAAGCGATCGTTGACTTGGTTTCGACAGGCAAGACCCTCAAGGATAACGGACTGATTGAAATTAAAGTTTTATATCAAAGCACAGCCCGATTGATTGCCCATCCGCTTAGCTATCGACTCCATAGCGATCGCTTTAGCAAACTGATGAGCCAAATCCAAGTTCCTACCTAACTGATGTTACGTGGATAGAATTTCTACGATCATCTAAGTCTAGGGCTTGCCCTGTGGCACAGCCCCTACAAAATCTAAATTATTGGGGTAGGGGCAATCCCCCCGTGGTTGCCCTGTCGTGCTAGCAGCAAGAGATTGATCATCTAAGTTCCACGTAACATCAGTACCTAAGCAAAAAAGAAGCGTTTCACGCTTCTTTTTTGCTTAATCGGATAATTTTTGCCATGCCGATCTCGCTGCTTTTTGGATGCGACTGACAGTTTTAGAGACTTTTTTCTCTATTTTCTTCTCGACATTTTCTAAAGCCTCATTCACCGACTCCACCGCCCAGCTATCAAACTCCTCAAGGCGATCGCGTACTGAGTCAACCTGTTTGTCAACATTTTTATGGGCTTTTTTAAAATTTTTGTCATACTGCTGTTGAGCGACATCAACAACCGTATGCAGGGTTTTCTCGATCTTGTGCTTGATATCTTTCGGTTTTTCTTTCGGTTTTTTGGACATCGGATTAACTCCGCGAGTGACGCACTGCAAAAGTATGAGTTTCATTTATCATATCGCTATAGCTTGAGTAGCAAGTACAGCCATGACACAAGATTTTAATGAAGATTTCTATCAACAGGGGTTGGCAAAGGCACAATCAGGCGATCGCTATGGCGCTATACAGGCTTTTAGCTGCGCGATCGCCGCGAGTTCTCAATTAGCAGAAGCCTACTATCAGCGTGGTTTAATCCTCTTTGATTTGGGCGATCGCCAAGGGGCGATCGCCGACTATGACCAAGCGCTCCATCTCAAACCTGATGCTATTGATGTATATATTGCTCGTAGTATTACTCATATAGCGATCGCGAATATTAGCGGCGCACAGGCTGACATTGCCCAAGCTCTAGAAATCAACCCCAAATCGGCGATCGCCCATCAGTTACTAGGCTTGACCTACAAACAACAAAATCAAATCGAAAAGGCGATCGCTACTTATAAAAAAGCTGCTAGTTTATTTTTAGAACTTCGTGATGAAGAAAATTGTCGTCGTTGCATCGAGAGCTATAAACCGCTAGAAGCTTTATTACCACCATCAACAGAAGATTTATTTGCAAATGTGCAGCAAAAAATTGACAAGAGTGATTATACAAATGCCCTGATCGATCTCAATTGGCTTTTACAAATTGAACCCAAAAATGTGAAGGCATTTTGCTTGCGGGGCTTAGTTTTGGGGAAACTAGGCGATCCCCAAAGTGCGCTCAAAGATCTTAATCAAGCGTTGTTTCTAGAGCCTCAAAACCCAGAAGTTCGCATCGGTCGAGGCAAAATTCGGGTAGAAATTGGGGACGCTCAAGGAGCGATCGCTGATTTTAATGAGTTACTCCGCGAATATCCCAGCAATAGTGAAATTTATAACCATCGCGCTAAAGCCTACCTCAAACTCAAAGACTATCGCACCGCGATTGAGGATTTTTCGCGATCGCTAGCTCTCACTAATCAAAATCCTCAACTTTATTGCGATCGCGCCGAGGCAAGATATGACTTTGGCGATCTCAAGGGGGCGATCGATGATTACCAACAGGCGGCAAATATTTGGTTTAACCAATCTCTCATGGATCGCTATCAGTATGCCATCACGCGCATCAATCTCTGGCAATCGGAACTGGAAAAACAAACCAAAGAGCAGAAGCGTCAACTTGCCAATGCTGCGGCTACTGTAGACTTGATGCAAATGCCAAGTTTAGAATTACAACAGCGTTTGCTTAGTTTAGTCGGCGGGAATATGGCGATCGCGCAGCGTCTGATCGATATTGCCAAACAAGAAAAACCAAACATGCCTGAAGTTTGGTATTGGCAGAAAGTGGTTTTCGATCTAGAAAGCGATCGGCAATAACCAAAAACAAAACGATATCTGCAATTATTTAGGTGATAGTTTCAGAAACAGTAATATTGAACCCGTGACCTTTCCGTTAAATAAAACCTATGCAAATTTAGCCCAGAGCAAACTGAACCATAATTTGCTGTTTACTTCCTGCTTCGACTAAGGGAGAAGGCTCCTTCTTATCCACAGGCATAAAATCCGACTTAACTAGCCGTACTAAATTGATGGCAGCATTAAAATCTCTGTCGCAAGTCCAGCCACATTCACAGCTATAAACACGTTCTGATAACAGCAAAACATCCTTTTTTCTGCCACAACAAGGGCATAGCTTCGATGATGGAAACCAACGATCAGCAACAATTAATTTACTGCCATAGAGATTCGTCTTATAGGTTAATTGGCGACTAGTTTCATAAAACCCGCTATCAGCGATCGCCTTAGACAATTTGCGATTAGATAACATTCCTGATACATTCAAGTCCTCAATCACTATTTCGCTGTGGTTTTTAGCTAATTTTGTAGTGAACTGGTGAATGAAATCTTTGCGAATATTAGCAATGCGAGCATGAAGTCTAGCAATCTTGATTTGAGCTTTGCGCCAATCATTAGAACCAATTTGTTTGTTGCGATTTCGCCATTGGAGTTTGGCTAACTTGATTTGCAATGCCTTAAATGGTCTTGGTGCGTCAATAGTTTCGCCTGTAGACAATTTGGCAAAACTAAGTAACCCAAGGTCAACACCAACAGGACAATCAGTTTGAATCTGTGGGCGCTCCTCAAGCTTCATCTTGAAAGAAATAAACCAACTATCGGCTTGACGGCTAATAGTGACATTTTTAATCGGTACTTGCGGCAATCGCTCATAGGTTCGTAATGTTCCGATAACGGGAACTTGGATACACTTATCCCCTTTGACTTTAATAATGCCATCGAGAGTAAATGAATCATGCCGTCCCTTCTTTTTAAATTTGGGCGGATTTGATACTTGCTTAAAACATCTGTCCCAAGCATTGCGTAGATCTCTTAAAGCATACTGAGGCGCACACTTTGATATTTCGTAGTACCAAGTATATTCAGGCTTTACTAGTTTGACTAGTAATTTATGCAGGTCAATGGCAGATGGAAATTTGATCTTGCTATCAGGATTTTTTTTGTTGTGATCAAGAATAAATCTTGTCGCACTTAGTCCCCAATTCCAAGCATGACGAGCTACACCAGCATGTTTTGATAGCATAGTTCTTTGTTTGTTATTGAGTTTAAGTTTTGTTTTAAACCCTAATAGCATTACAAGATCTGCCTACTAAACATTTAGTATATGAAATAAAGCCCTCAGCGAGATTTGAACTCGCGACCTTTCCCTTACCAAGGGAATGCTCTACCCCTGAGCCATGAGGGCATTTTTTAACGCTTTGTAATTATGACACAGCGGCGCACATTTGTTTCAAGCTCAGAAAAAATATTTTTATTGGGCTAAAATAGCTCGTAGCCTGATCAAGTATATACTGACTTTTTTTATGAATACAGCAAAAGCTTTATACGAAACTGACTTTAATCTTTGGCTGACGGAAACTGTCAATCTATTACGCAAAGGAGATATCGAGAAATTGGATTTGGAGAATCTTGCTGAAGAAGTTGAAGATATGGGGAATAATCGCAAAGATGCTTTGGAAAGTAATTTGATTAGGGTTTTGCAGCATCTACTCAAATGGAAATATCAACCTCAAAAGAGAACTAATAGCTGGAAAGCGTCTATTACTGAGCATTCTCTCCGTTTAACTAGAGCTTTCAAAAAGAGTCCTAGTCTTAAGCCTTATTTTGAAGATGTGTTTGCAGAATGCTATCAAGATGCGAGATTGATCGCGACTCAGGAGACAGGGCTGGATATTTTGGTGTTTCCAGAAATTTGTCCATTTGAGCGATCGGATGTTTTGAATCCTCAATATTTACCTGAAGATTGAAACAATAGAACCGTAGGGGCTTAGCATTTGCGCCACAATTTTTAAACCCACCACAGCAACATTGCTCCGCAAATGCTAAGCCCTCTCCGCTCTCACAGACAAATTGTCCCTGCGTTGCGAGGTTAGGGCTTAGCATTCCCGAATTAAGGTGATCTGAAAATTTATGGATTGCGACGGGAATGCTAAGCCCCTCCAAAAAATAAAAACAGCCTTGGAAATATTTCCAAGGCTGTGAAAAAGGGAGTGTAAATGAAGAAGGAAAATATGAAGGTCTATTGAACCTTGCGTTGATTGCTGTCCATAACTTTCTGAGTTTCTGGACCTGGTTGATAGGTATAACCCCAAGTTGCATCCTGACTGTCATCAATAATGCGAGGAGTAACAATAATGATCACTTCGCTCCGACTATTGCTGGAGACAGTTCTTCTAAATAAAGCTCCAATAATTGGAATGTCACCAAGAATAGGAACTTTCTGAACCGACTCTGAATCTGAATCACGAATAACTCCAGACAACACCAATGTTTGAGCATCGCGTAAGCGAATTCTTCCAGAGTTCAAGACTCGTTCAGAAATTGGAACTACAAAATTAGTTCCCGCAGAGGAAGTCAGAGGAACAGCATTTAAAGGTGTAGATATTCTTGGAGACACCGACAAATTGATAAATCCATTGTCATCAATTCTCTCGATTTGAATAGCAAGAGTTAAGCCAACCTGAGCAAAAGTTGCCGTAGTTGTTGTAGTTGCAGCGGTTCCAGGTGTAGTTGCCGCAGTAACAGTAGAAGTGATGTTATTGATAACTTGATCTGTCAACGCAATCGTTGCTGTCTCACCTTCTTGAACGGTTAGATTAGGATCAGTGATTACTTTAGCACTTCCATTTCTAATTGATGCAGTGAGCGAAGCAATGAATGCTGTTGGTAGTGTTATAGGATTATTACTACTAAGAGAAATTCCCAAGGTATTAGTACTGTCAATGCTGAGACCTTGCGTAATGGTTGGATTTCCATCAGTTGTAGTAAATCCACCTCCCACAGTCTGTCCATTATTGATAGCAACTTCAACAACACGCACATTGACAGTAACTTGTCTCTTCCGTAAATCAAGTCTGGCAAGTTGAGCTTCAGCATACTCTACTTGCTTAGGTGAGCCGACCAAAGTTATAGAGTTAGAACGTTCTTCGGCAATTACCTGCAAACCTTTTAGTAATGGAGTTGCTCCAGATTCAGGAGTAATGCTAACAGTCTCTAAAGTGGGAACAGCTTCAGTAGTAACATTGATGATTGCCTGAGCAGCAGTACCGATTGTAGCTGTCTGAACACCAGGAATAGGGCGTTGACGGCTGACAACACGGGAAGCCCCTAAACCAATCAAGTAAGCTGAGGCTTCACCAGTCGTTATTTGATTGAGTCGATAACTCTTGCTGACTAAGTTCTTCAGTGTTACAGGAAGTTTAGTTGCCACAAAGATGGTCTGACCAATGCGATTTGCTTCCAGTCCAGTGATTCTCAATACATTATTGAAGACATCCTGAGCAGTTTCATTCTCAATCGAAAGACTAACTGGCTGTTTAAGTCCTGTTGTTCCACCAGTCGTTGCTGCGGGAGCAGCGGCAGCCCCAGGCTCTACAGGAGCCTCTGCTGAAACTACACTTAAACCAGCCACACGGCCAATCAAAGTCAGAACCTCGATCGCAGGAGCATCACGCAAAGTAATTCTTGGAACACGTTCCGCCGTACCAAGCTCAATAATATCAGCCCGAAGCTTAGAAGAAGTTGTGGCAATATCACCAACAGGAGGAGTCCTGATTTGGCGGAAAGGTGGGACGACACCAGGTACACGGCCTGGCAATTGTGGAGTTACAGGGTTTGCAACAGGTGGCAATGGTCTATTGGGAGCAGTGCTTTGAGCAACACGAGTCTTTCCATCAGGATTCGTGATCGTCACCTTCGGCTCAAATAATGGCTGACCAACAGAAGAGCTAGTGGTGTTTTGAGCAATTAAAACTCGATCAGAATTAGAAGCATTTTGACTATTATTAATGACTCCAGCTTCAGAGGAATTAGCCGCAGAGATCGTACTAGCTTGTGCTACTGAGGGTTGCATCTCTAGGCTAAATACGAGGCTATCAGCAGTATCTTGACGCTTGATCAAATCCTTCAGCAGTTCTGGGTTATTAGTCGTAACCCGAATTTGCACCTTATTCGCCGCATACTGAGTCGCCTCGATCGCCGTAATTCCTGGTGCAGGATTCGCCTTCGCATAACTAGCATTACCATTACCTAACTGCAACTGAGCGCCGTTAAGTAGAGCCACCCATGCCTTGCCTTGCTTGGTATAGGTGACCTGAGGACGATCGCTACTAGCAAAGTTTAAAGTGAGGTTGAGGCGATCGCCTGCCACATCTGCATTGATGTCAGTAATCCGACTCGCTACCGCCACCACATCAGTTTGATTCGCAGAAATAGGGCTTTGGGTAGCATTTTGAGCGTGACTAGGCGAGATCGCCAAAACCTGTGGGCAAGTCGCAGCAATCAGAAACCAGCAAGCCAAAGACTTACCATTCAAATTCGCATTCAACCTATCATTCAATTTGGCATTCATAATTACACTCCTCTTGTCCCTTACGGAACTCAATACACTTAATCTTTAGTAGTAAATCTGTAGAAACTTGAACATGTCCTAATTAAAAGAACGACATAACCAAGACAGAATTGACGCGATTATGGTGCGAGATTATACCATACTTTGTCAATTTCAAATCAAAAAAATAATATGTCTGTAAGTTAAGACAATCAGCAATCAGTACATTAGCAAGGGGCTTAAGCCCCTTGTCGATATTTATTTTGGTGGCGCGGCAGCAGCAGCAGCAGCCTTAAGCTCCTCCTCAGTTTTTGGAACAAAAGCTTGCAGAGTAAAATCTGCTCCAATTAATGGCGGTAAGCTATCCAAAATTTCTTTTTCTTTGCCAGCCGCGATCGGGCGTGAAAACTTAAAAGTAGTAGTTGGTAAAGCCTTCTTAGTTAGTTTTAAATCTTTGACAATTAGCAAAGGTCTTAATCGCTCAATCCTCTGAATTGTATTCAACACATCTTCAAACTTGCCATCAAACCCAACCGTAAAAGAGTAGGTATTATACTGTGTTCCTACAACTGGTGCAGTGGGTTGGAAAGTCCTTAGAGTTCCTGCTAATTCATAGGAAAAATCTGGAGGTAGAGCAATCACAATTGTTTTGGGAATTTGCTCTTGAATATCGCGGATTAGCGTATCAATGTTATCTACATTTGGCAAAAGTGATAGAACAAATTTATTCTGCTGATTTGCCTCCTCAATTCTTTGAGCAATGTTGCCTTTGCTTGCCACTTGCCCTTCCAATGTCGTAACTTTAGTCTTTGTATCGGCAATGTTTTGTTGACCAGACTGCACTGATTCCCAGATTGGCATTACAGAGGTACTAGCCACATAAGCCGCTAGACCAACGCCACCAACTCCGATCAAGATACCTAAAATCTTTGAAGTAAAGGTGACACCAAATAGAGTTACACCACCTCCAATTTCTTCAATTCCTGAAGCAGCTCCAACGTTTGCCATTTTATTTGATTACTCCCTGTTGCTTTAATAGATTGACTCTGGTAACTAACCCATCAGATCCTGTCTTTTGGAGGTCAGGCAAGATCTCCGCAGGACTTTTTGAGGTAATAGCTGTGCGGATTTGGAAGTTGACCAAGTTAAAGTTTTTATCAGAAGTTGCTGGCTGCAAAGCGGATTGGACTAATACTGTGTCCTTATCCTCTAGTAAAGGCGAGGCTTTAAGTAACAATAGAAAGTCATTTAGTTCATTGTAGCTAGTTGCCTTGCCTGTCAGAGAGATAGTGGTTGTTGCACGCTCCGTAGCGGTTGCGGCAACTGATGCTTGGGTGATCGCCTCTACTTGAACTGTAATGGGAGTACGTTTTCTGATGTCATCAGCGATCGCACTCACAGGAAAATTACCAACAAACAGATTTACTAGTTCTCCAGTTCTAGCTACAATCGCCTGCAATTCATTTTCTTGAGCATTCAAAGCTGCAAGTTGACTGTTTAGTTGTGACTCCCTAGCACTTAAAGCTGAAAGTTCCTGTTGAATACCCTCATTTTGTGCGTTTAGAACCAAAAATGCGCCGCCAACTATAGCAAAGGCAACTACAGCCGCCGCACCACCATAGACTAAAAACTGGGAATCAGCGATCGGTGGACGTTCTGCTGATTGTGCTTCATCCGCAATGCGATCGCTTAAAAAATTAATATCAAGTGTATACATAACAACCTTTTAAACCTCCCTCAAACCTAGACCTAGAGCAACAGACATTGCCATGCGTTCCTCAATGGGAATGTCACCATCAACAGTGACACCAACCGCAGTAAGTGGATCAACTGCAATAGCAGCAATACCAAGACGTTGGCTGAAGAACTCATTTAATTGACCAATACAAGCACCAGGACCTGCAATCAGTAACTGCACAACATCAGAGCCAGGGGACTGACTAGTATAGAAGTCAATTGAGCGTCTTAGTTCATCGGATAGATCACCAACAACTCGCATAATAGCCGCATCACCTGGAGTGCCTCCGCCACCTGCGAGACTTGCTGTATCCATAGACTGGACAGGCACAACAGTCGAACTCAACATCTCCATATCCGTTGTCCGTCGTGGGGGGAGATTGATGGCTCGTAGTTGAGCGTTCTGGATTTGAGCAGTGCCAATGGGGAATGTTCGCGAAAATTGCGGAACCCCATCGACGGTTACAGTAATTTCTGTTGCTTCGTACTCAATATCCACGATCGCTACGGCTTCCGCTAAAGTACTAAATCTTGCTAGCTCATTGTGCATGGCTCGAATGAGGGCAAAACTACTAACTTCAACAACATCAACCTGTAGCTGTGCTATTTCCAAAGCTTGCATATAGCTATCTGTGACCTCTTTAGGTGTAGCCACCATCAGAATCTCTATTCGCTCGATACCGTCATCATCAAGAGCCGTACCCAGCTTTTGATAATCCACATCAGCATCTTCACGGGGAAAAGGTAGGTAGAGGCTAGCTTCTTGATTAAGAACCATTTCGCGCAATTCTAAATCAGGAATTTCCGCAGGTAGGCGAATCAGACGACTCACTGTCTCGCGACCAGGTAGAGCCGTGGCAACCTTCTTAACTTTTATTTTTTTGTCTGCTAGCAAACTGCGAATAACTTCTCCCAGCGCTACAGGATCGAGAATGCGTCCTTCTTCAACAGTGCCTTCAGGAAGCTCGACGCTACCATACGTCACTAGCTTGTAAGAAGATTGCCCCTTGCGGCGCAATTGAACTAGGTTTACTTTCTCGGAAGTGATTTCGATTCCGATGCCTTTCTTAGACTTTCCGCCAAATTTTAAGCCGAACATAAGCGTGTCTTTATGAGTTTTGTAGCTTTTGTAGCACTGGGCATACTAAACAATGGAGGGATTATAGACTGTAAGTGACCATTGTCAATAGGACAAGAAAAAAATAATCATCACCATTGCCATAGATGTCTGATTTTGCCTTGTTTCTTATAGACGATTTTGGACGTTTTAGCAAACAAAACATATATCTCCCAGAAATTCTCATTATGAAACCGATTTTGGTTTTGCCAGCGCCTATAGCTGTAGTCACTTGTCCTAGCTATCTCTTGCATTGCTATATAAAAAACAAAAACGAGAAGCATAGCTTCTCGTTTTTGTTTTTTATGGCTTTTAATTGCCGCCTCTTAGTTGAATTTGCTTGCTTTGGATTAGGCTTCTCAGTTGTGGATTTTGTTTCTGCTCTAGCGTAATTTGATTAAACTCTTTAGCCGTAAATCCATGCCGACAAATTTCTTCCTCACTATAGCTGCGTAGCTGATCACAAAGCACTTGCAAAAATTGTGGGGGAGACGCAAGATCGCAGACCCTAGTTTGTTTCGATTCTGCAAGACTAGCGACGGCACTCCAATTAGGGTTACTCTTAGCAGCTCTAAAAATTTCTAGACGTTTATTTTCGATCGCATTGGCGGCGGCGGCATAGCGATCGATATGGTCTTCGCCCAAGGTAACTTTGTTGAGAAAATTTTGTAAAGATGATGGTTTCACACAGGTTTCAGCAAATACAGCTAAGCGATTACCACTGATCATCGGCTCAACAATTGTGCCGATGACCATGCATAGACCAAATAGGCTAGTTAAACCTATCCCCTGACCTAGATATTTTTTTAAATGATCCTTAACATCACTTTGATCCGATGTTAAACCTAGATTTTGGGTTTGTTTATAGGCTAATTGCTGGAAATAAACCGAATGCCTCTGATACCAATTATTCATAATAAATCGCCAATCGTCAAAAATACTAAGGACGTAATCTTTTAGGGTTTTACGATTTAATAATTTGTTGTAGCAAGGCTAAGCCCCGTTACAACAAATTATTAAATCGCATGTCCCCATATCTAAAAATATTGACTCAAATAGGCTGATTTTGTTGCCGCAAATATGACTGAATGAAAGGCTCAAGCGCTCCATCCATAACATTTTGAATATTTGTAGTTTCTTCACCTGTGCGTAAATCCTTGACTAATTGGTAAGGATGAAACACATAGTTGCGAATTTGGTTACCCCAAGCAGCTTCCACCATATCTCCACGAATATCGGCGATTTTCTGAGCGCGTTGCTCTTGGGCGATAATCAGTAACTTAGCTTTCAGCAAGCGCATTGCAGTTTCTTTATTTTGTAATTGCGATCGCTCTTGTGTACAGCGTACTGAAATTCCTGTGGGCAAATGGGTAATTCGCACCGCCGTTTCCACCTTGTTGACGTTTTGACCACCTTTACCACCTGCTCTGGTTGTCGTGATTTCTAGTTCTTTCGGATCAATATCGAGATCGATATCCTCTTCTAGTAGTGGCATTACTTCCACACCAGCAAAACTAGTTTGGCGCTTGTCATTGGCATTAAAAGGCGAAATCCGCACAAGGCGATGAGTACCTTTCTCAGGCGCGAGATAGCCATAGGCATAACGTCCATGGACTAGCAAAGTTACGGACTTAATTCCCGCCTCTTCACCTTCAGAAATTTCCGAAATCTCCACTTTATAGCCTTGGGACTCACAAAAACGGGTATACATCCGTAGCAGCATTTCCGTCCAGTCTTGAGAGTCAGTACCACCAGCCCCCGCGTTAATTGTCAAAATCGCATCGTATTTGTCATACGTTCCTGACAGCAATTGCTCTAGATCCCAGCGATCCATTTCTTGCAGCATTTGAGTCAGGCTTTGTTTGGCTTCATTCGCCAGAGAGGGATCATCCTCAAGGATTAGCAGTTCCGCGATCGCCTCCAGATTTTCGATGGTTTGATGCCAGCGATCGAACTTTTCAAGGTAAGATTTCAGCGCATCTAGCTCGCGCATTGTTGTTTGGGCTTGGTCACTATTTTCCCAAAATTCGGGCTGAGCAGCCGTTTGTTCTAGGTCACTAATTTTGGCAGCGATCGCAGGTACGTCAAAGATAGTCCTGAGCAATGCTCAGGCGCTGAGATAAAATCTGGGTCTGGCGTGCGATCTCCGTAACATCCACTAAAATATTTCTCCGATATAGCAGTTTTTAATTAAGTATTGTATAGCAACCAAGGTAAGCGTTTTACCGTCATTCTTAAAGATGCAGCAATTCTCAGTATGAAGCTGATTTTGGTAGTTCCAGAGCCAAAGGCGCTGAAACTACCAAAATCGGTTTTTTGAAAGCCCGCCGTTGGCGGACTTTCAAAAAACCGATTTTTATAATGAGAATTGCTGCTAAAGGAGCTTGCTTTCGCCGTTAACTACAGATTAAGTTAAACGAATAAAATAAGAGTAACAATAAAAATATGTCAACTACAACACATGAAGAGTCTGAAATCAGTGTCAATCTTTCCTCTGACCACATGTTGGTAGTAACTGACAACAGTGGAACTCGCAAGATCAAGCTAGTTGCTAGTCAATATACAATCGGTCGTGAAACTGATAATACCGTGCATCTTGACTCCGATTTTGTCTCGCGATATCACGCCATCTTACGAAAGGTACATCATCGCGATCGCCTTGATACTTATCGGATTATTGATGGTAGTGCTTCTGGTAAACTCAGTAAAAATGGGATTGTCTTAAACGCGATCCACAAAGTTTCTTCCTACGATCTGCAAGACGGTGATATTGTCACTTTTGCGCCTGATGTTCATATTCTGTATCTTGCGCCGAAGTTAATTTAAAAAATAGGGCAACTTAAAGACTAGGTTTTAATAAACTCATTGAATGTACATTTTGTAACTGCACAGATGCTCCACAAATTGCAGAGATTCGCGAACTTTTGAGAAAAACTCTATAATTCAATCCGTTTGTAGAGTAAAGTAGAGCGAGATTAAACCAAATGCCTACCAGTAGCATATACTTTTCGCTGGTAAGCCACATCTACTTCTTTTTTTGGTGAGCTAATGAGCGAAATACACGTTAGTCACACGCTATTAATCACAGATGCGAGAGGTAGTAGAAAACTCGCACTTGATGGCTTAAAGTATACGATTGGGCGGGATGTGAATAATGATATTCAGCTTTATTCGCGGTTTGTTTCTCGTCAACATGCCGTGTTGCTGCGTGTACCTGGGGAGGGAGGGCGCTATTTATATCGAATTATTGATGGCGATCTTTCTGGAAAGCCCAGTGTCAATGGCGTAATTATTAATCATCATATGAAGGTTGCCTCTTCCTATGATTTGCGTAATGGTGATGTGATTACGCTTGCCCCAAATGTGGAATTGACTTATTTGAGCAGCCAAACTTAAGAGCCTGTTTGAAAAGTCTTGACTTTCGCTAAAAATACTAATTGATCCCCCCTAGCCCCCCTTACGAAAGGGGGGAAAAGATTAAAAAAGTCCCCCTTTTTAAGGGGAATTAGGGATATCAAAACTTTTTAAATAGATTCTAAGTAAAAGGGCGCAAAGCGCCCTTTTACTTTTTTACAGCAAATAAACACTGCTCTGCGTTTATTTGTCATGTTTTTGATGACACTTTTGCTGACGATTTCTAGTTCGTGAGTTTTAGGGTGAGATGAAACAATGTTGTGAAATACATCCGCAATTTGGCTTGATTGCAGCATATATGGCAATTGTTTTATCCCTTCAAGAAAACATAGACTTGCTGCTTTTTTTAGCCAAGTTAGCGATCGCTATAGGCTCAATCGCAATTACGCTGTTGTTAATATTTTGGTTTCGACTCAAGAAAATTGAAAAACGCATCTACCAAAAACGCAGACAGCTAAAGTCAAGATTTACACAAAATATTACTCAACAAATCCCCCACAAAATATTACCAAAGCACCCAAAATCCCTAGGTGCAACTCAAGTTATTGCTCATCGTCCGATGGCAAAGCGATCGCCACAGACTCAGGTTTATCTATCAACTGCGTACCCAAAACCTTTAAAAAAATCTAAGAAACGCTCTAGTCGCGTTCATTTGCATTGGTTATGGGCGATCATGCTCGCCAGCATGACAGGTATGGCGATCGCCTTGATGCAGCTAGGTAATAGTTTTGTCAGTCCTGAATACATGCCAATTATTTGGTTATTAATTGGTGTAACACTAGTCATGAGTGCCACTTTTATCGAAATTGCCTAATTTACAGCGCTTTGCGCTCAAACTAAAACCAAGAAATCCTTTGAAAGTGTTGCTTCGCAACACTTTCAAAGGATTTCTTGGTTTTGGGGTAAAAGCCAAAAGAAGAGTGGCGGCGCTTTGCGCCGCCACTCTTCTTTTGGCTTTTGTTGGTGAAAATGCGCGACAATGATATCCCGTAAGAATTGCGGCAACGCTAAAAAATATTTGGGACGATCAGTATGCGACGTGCGGTTTTATGTGGATATTACGGAATGGGGAATGGTGGCGATGAGGCTTTGCTTGCCACATTGTTGCAAATGCTGCCCAATGATGTCCAACCGCTTGTCTTGTCTGCTAGTCCCAGAGCTACCGAAAATTTGCATCAGGTCGAAGCTAGCGATCGCTATTCAGTATTTGCATTGCTCAATGAACTAAAGCGATCGGATTTATTTATTTGGGGCGGCGGTAGCTTGATGCAGGATGCCACAAGTGCCAGAAATCCGATTTATTACGGAGGATTGATGGGCTTGGCGCAGGGGATGGGACTACAAACGATCGCTTGGGCGCAAGGTGTGGGACCACTCAAACGCAAAATGAGTAAATGGATTGCCCGACGTGCTTTTCAGGGATGTGCATCGGTGTCTGTACGCGATCCCCAATCAGCACAATTATTAGCCGACTGGCAAGTTGCGAGTATCGTTGCGCCCGATCCTGTATGGGCTTTGTCGGCAACTCCAGTGAATATGGATCGTGATTTATCGAAAATCCGTGTTGCGGTAGTTTTGCGATCGCATCCTGAGCTAACTTCTTGTCGCATTGCTACGATTACTGAGGCTTTGCAAAAGTTACAGATGCAAACCGAGGCGCACATTTTACTAATTCCCTTTCAGCCATCTCAAGATAAGGCGATCGCCCAAGCAATTTGTGATGCACTCAATGAAAAACTACCAAATCATAGCCAAATCATTATCCAAAAAGATCCCCGCCGCCTCAAGGGAATTTTTAATGGTGTGGATTTGACGATTGCGATGCGGTTACATGGATTGATTATGGCGGCGGCTGAGGGTAGTCATTGTTCGGCAATTAGCTATGATCCGAAGGTTTCTTATTTGATGAAAGATTTAGGAACCTCTGGTTGGGAATTAGGGGATTTGCCAGAAGATGCTCAGTTAATTGCCGATATTTGGGTTAATAATCTCGAAAATCGCGATCCGTTATTAAGCGATCGGGTGCAGCAATTTAAACAGCAAGCTTTGATTCATCAAAAAATTTTAGCCTAAACCCGAACAAGAGTCGTCGCTTCGCGACGACTCTTGTTAATCTTGTACACAAAAGTCTCTCTACCTACGTTTCGATTTATCTAAGCCCCCTAAATCCCCCAAAATTGGGGGACTTTGAAAAAATATTATTTTCTTGTTCCCCCAGAATTGGGGGCTAGGGGGCAGTTAGTTATAGCTATAGCCAGCTCAAACCCAAATAGTGTGAGGCGGCGCTTTGCGCCGCCTCACACTATTTGGGTTTTGATTTGTCCTAACAAGAATATTGATTGGCGGCGCAGAGCGCCGCTACTCAGTTCTTGGGTTTTATGTATTAGTACATTTGGCGATCGCCCCAAATTTTGAAAACCTTGTGTACATGGAATTGTGATAACTTAGAGTACTGCAAACAACATTTTAGAGATATTTTCGGCAACGAGCAAAACTCTAAGCTCCTCGAAATGTTGCCCTAGAAATCCAAAACAAGCTTACTTAATATGGCAGACATTACAACCCAACAAATTCAAGAATTACGTGCGAGAACTGGCGCAGGTATCAAAGACTGTAAAGCAGCCCTCGTTGACTCCAATGGCGATTTCACCAAGGCAACCGAATACCTAAGACAAAAGGGGCTAGCCTCTGCTGTTAAAAAAGCAAGCCGTGCTGCATCTGAAGGAATCGTCCATAGTTATATCCACTTTGGTAGCCGCATTGGTGTGCTAGTCGAAGTTAACTGCGAAACTGACTTCGTGGCGCGTCGCGAAGAACTCAAAGAACTAGCTGACAGCGTAGCCAAGCAAATTGCTGCTTGCCCTAACGTCGAATACGTCAGTGTTGCCGATATTCCTGCGGCTTTTGTAGAAAATGAAAAGCAAATCGAAGCAGGTAAGGATGACTTGGCTAGCAAACCAGCCGCGATTCGCGACAAGATTGTACTAGGTCGCATCGAAAAGCGCTTGAAAGAATTGTGCTTACTCGATCAGCCTTACATCAAAGATCAAAGCATTACCGTTGATGAGTTGGTTAAGCTAACTGGTACTAAACTCAGCGAAAACGTTAAGGTTCGCCGCTTTGTACGCTTTGTTGTTGGCGAAGAAGTTGCTTCGACAACCCCTGAAACTCCCGCTGCATAATTTGCTCATAAATAATTATTTTGGGGTAGCGCGGCGATGCCGCGCTACCCCAAAATAATTAGCAATCCTAAATGGTTTGTGAGAGTGCGCCCCGAAGGGGCGCACTCTCACAAACCTCCAAGATCTTACAAATCATTTAGGATCGCTATACCCCTAATATTGACACGAAAAAATAGTGTGAACTACGATGCTGGTGCGTATTGATCAAGATATTCGCAATATCCAACAGGCGATCGCTGATGTGATCAGTCGTATCGATGTTATTCATATTGAGTACTCTCAGGCGATCGCTCAAGCCGTACAGCAACAAATTTTGCTGACCGTATTTAAGTTTTGCACCCAAAAATGCCCTGATGCATTTCTAGCGCTATCCCTATCAGCACGCCAAAACTTGCAAGAAGCTCTCCGCAAAACAATCGCATCACTTTGTGAGCAGATGCAAAAAACTCTCGAAGAATGCGATCGCGACAGTCGCACCAATCAAGAAAATCTTGATACTCTACTCAGCAAGCTCCTCAATGAAAGTATGGAGACACTGAACCATCTCTTAGTCGAGCATAAAGTTTTAAACCCTGACGAAAACAAGACTAAAGATGATAAAAATACGCAGATGAGTATTCGTCTCGCTGAAATTGAGTTTACTGATCGCAAAGTTATGTCCCATCGCGGCGAGATGCGAGTTTTATCAGCAAGGCTAGCGCATTTGCACAATGAGCTAGAAAAGAAATATCAACAAAAGACGATCGCGGAAGCAGAATTAGCATGGCGATCGGCATGGGTGGAATAATGACCAAAAATCGTGTAGTTTACCGTGAGTTCGGCACACCTGAAGAAGACGATTCTGAGCAAAAAGAAATCGATCTGCCACCACAGCAACAAAATCCGCGCATTCAAGTAACAAGGCGGGGCAAAGGTGGCAAGACGGTAACTGAGGTCACAGGTTTTCAGACGACGACCGAGAATTTGGCAAAACTGACTAAGCAGTTAAAAAATCAATGCGGGACGGGTGGTACATGCAAGGAGCAAGCGATCGAAATTCAAGGCGATTGCAGTCAGAAAATTTTGCAAATCTTGCTGGGTTTAGGTTACAAAGCCAAAATAAGCGGTAAATAAAAAAGAGGTCGCAATGCGACCTCTTTTCTATTTACCGTTGTAAGCACCCAAAAACTTGGTTTGCCGTTAGTTGTAATGACATCTCATCTAAAAAAGTCAGAGGATGTTCGCCGCTAACAAGTTTGAGGGGCTGATTCGGGCGAAAAATCATGATTACTTGTTCTTGGCTATCAATTAACCAACCAAGTTTTGATCCTTCCGCCAAACAAGCTTGAATTTTTGAGATTAGTTTGGTTGTGCTTTGGTCAGTCGAGAGAATCTCAATTAGCCAGTCTGGAGCGCCTTGAATTGGCTCATTACTGGATGGGATGCGACTTTGATGAATGATGGTTATATCTGGCACAATAGAATTTTTGCTCAAGATACAGCGCAGTTCTGGAAAAGCTTCATAGGAGCTATTGGCATTGTCGATCGCTCTAACTAAATACTTTTGCAAAAGGCTGTGGTAAAAGGTAGGCATCGGCTTTTGCAGAACTTGACCGTTAAGAAATTCCCACGCTGGGGATTCTTCAATATTGGGGAGTTGAGAAAACTCATCTAAAGTTACTGGATGAAGGGCTGCTAGAACCATAAGCCACTTATCTCAAGACTAATAATCTCAACTTTATCACATCCATACAGCGCAAAGCGCTGTATGAAAACCCAAAAAAACTTTTGAAAGTGCAGCTTTGCTGCACTTTCAAAAGTTTCTTTGTACTACTTAAATGTGAAGCAAGGTGGCTTTCACAAAAGGCATTGCCTTTACTTTAGATGCCAACATTCACGGGCAATTTCCCAATCTTCTTGGGTGTGAATCACTAAAACTCTTACCAATGATTCAGGCATTGCAATATCTACGTCCATCAACCTCTGATCGTTCTTATCTAAATCCAGTTTCAGTCCTAAAAACTCAAATCCTGCACAAGCTCTCTCCCTAACTAAAGGAGCATTTTCGCCAACGCCTGCGGTGAATACTAGGACATCTAATCCACCGAGACTTGCGAGCATTGAGCCGATATGCGATCGCAGGCTATGCATATAGACATCAAAGGCTAGTTGCGCTTGCTGATTACCTTCAGCGATCGCCTTGAGAACTGGGCGAAAATCCGCAGACATTCCTGAAATACCCAATAGCCCAGATTCACGATTGAGGATGCGATCTAGTTTCTCCACATCCATGTCAGGCTGGCGTAATAAATGGATGAGAATCCCTGCGTCAATGGAACCAGAGCGGCTACCCATTACCAAACCTTCAAGGGGAGTAAATCCCATCGTCGTATCAATACTCTGTCCATTCCGAATGGCAGCTAATGAACATCCATTGCCTAAATGACAGGTGATTAAGCGTAAATCTTCGGCTTTGCGATTGAGAATACTTGCGGCGCGATCGCGGCAATATTGGTGACTAATACCATGAAAACCATAACGGCGAATCCCTTGCTCTGTATATTTCGTAGGGATTGCGTAAGTATAGGCGGCAGGAGCTAAATGAGCATGAAAAGCAGTGTCAAACACAGCAACTTGCGGAACATTCCCAAACACTTTTTCGGCAGCGATAATCCCTTCCAAATTGGCGGGATTATGTACTGGTGCAAAGATAGCTAATTTAGCGATCGCTTCTTTCACCTCATCATTAATGATCGTACTTTGACGATATTCTGCGCCACCATGCACGACTCGATGCCCGATAATATCGACTTCTGAAGGGCTTTTGAGAACTGGATCTTCCCCACTCCACAGGGTTTCCAGCATATGCGTAATAATCTCAGATCGAGAAGTTGCGGCAATTTCCTCTTCGAGAACTTTGCCATGTTTTGGTTTAACCTTGATTTCAGCAAATCCTTCGTGGTGTGTCCAGTCGATACTCGCTTCCCAAATTGGTTCAGGTGGGATATCAGGCAAAGCACCGTCTAAATCGTACAGACAACTTTTTTGGCTACTCGATCCTGCATTCAGAACTAATATCTTCATAACTCAATCGGAATCTCCTATTGGTGGATGTCGGTTAATGGCTACCCCTTTACGACCAAAGAATTAGTGGTGCGCCGCGCTATTAATTCTTTGGTCGTAAAGGAGGATATCTGTAATCCAAATGTTAATTGAGCAATCACGTTATACCAAAGCACAAAACGGCATAGCTGTTTTGTGCTTTAAAAACTCAGTCAGGGTTTTTAAAGCACAAAAGTATGGCGACACTTTTGTGAATTGGTATTACAGTCTAAAGCATTCACTATGGCGCGTCCTGTTGGTGTAATACAGCAATTGCCGATCAAACGAACCACAAGAGATGTTTTGAAATTGTTGCAATGCAACAATTTCAAAACATCTCTTGGTTTGGGTTTGAGCGCAATGCGCTGTAATAATTGCAGTCTATCGTTAGACTAGACGAAATGATCTGGCTAGTGATCGCTTTTGCAAGTAGCTAGGCAAAATAAATTACAAAGCAAAACCCGTAAAGTTGCGCCCCGAAGGGGCGCAACTTTACGGGTTTTGCTTTGTAATTTATTTTGCACAAGTACTTATAGTCATTTTGCGCGATCGCACACTTTTGGACTTTGATGATTTCGATGAAGTTATGCCTCATGGTGGATTTCTGCTTTGTGGTTTGTTTTCATCTAGAGTCAAAAAGTCATGTGTAGAAATCATAACGAAATTGGGTTTACATAACTATTGCTTCTATAATTTATATATCGATACATATCAATATATAGGACTTGTCGGCAAGATTTCTCAAAGACGATGAGCTATACTTTAAACGGGTATAATCTGAGCTTTTTTGAGATTTTGGAAACGGAGAGTGAGTAGCGATAGCAGTTCTTTTTTATGGTTAATATGAGCGTTCTCAATACATGAAGAAATAGCATCCTGAA